>QHOF01000552.1 GCA_003219335.1 Verrucomicrobiota bacterium
GAGAATTTGTTCAAGCATGCGGCGGCTGGTCGGATCGTCATCACCGAGATAATTGATGAGTTCCTTGTAGCTGTCGATAGCCACGCGTTCCGCGACCAAGTCTTCTTTGATCATATCCGTGAGAGTTGTTCCCTCGATGTATTCCGAGTGGCTGCGACTTGATAGACCGTCGGGCGACAGATTCGGCTCGCCGCCCAACTGGACGATTCTCTCGGCGATCTGATCGGCGTGCCCTTGCTCCTCGTTGGCATGCTGGAGAAACTCTGCTGCCACAGCCTGAGCATGAATGCCGGAGGCCATGAAATAATGGCGCTTGTAGCGCAAGACGCACACGATCTCTGTGGCGAGGGCTCCGTTAAGAAGTTCAACAACTTTGTTGCGGTCGGCCTTGTATCCGGGAGTAATTGCCCCCTGCTCGATATTTTCTCTGGCGCGTTTACGTAACGTCTGTACGTCCGTCATGGCGGCTTCTTTCATTTTTTCCCTCCTGATTTGAACTCCGGCGCCTCGAGAGGCGTCTAAAACTGGCGGTCGAATCAGGGCCGTAAGGCGAATTCCTGACTCGATCGCCAGTTATAAAGACGCCGACTGAACTTGCTACGGTCTTCCCGAACCGCCCCAGACAAAACCGATACCTATAGTGGCCACGTGTTGGCCATGATCGGCGTTATTTTGGAGACCCCTAAATGAATGGAAAAACCACTCGTAGCGGTAACGAGCTCCCAAATAGGTCTGGTCCGAAAGAAAAAATTTGATGCCGGCATTAGGCCCCAGTGTTCCTGTTACTTTTTGGTCATTCCACACAATGCCGCCGGCAAGGCCTAGAAAGGGCACCAAGCGGCCAAACTGAAAATTGTAAAACAAAAACGGCGTGGTCGTCGCACGCCATTGATCCCTGGCACCGTCGATAAAATTATAGCTAAGCGCTTGGCGCAGCCCTACTTCCCAACCGGGCGTCAAGTAATAGCCATAGGCAACATCCGGAGTAAAGTTTCCGGTATTTGAACCCTGGCTATGGGTAAAACTACCTGCCGCCTCGACTTCATTATCGCCGGCAACCGGCGCGGCATAACTCAATTTGACACCGAAAACTGCCAGAGGAAAAATCAAGACCGCGGCAAAGGCATAACTCCGTAATCGCTTCATAAGTTACCTCCTTTTATTCCGAACATTTATGTCTTAATTCCCACTTAGATAAGGGTTGCCTGTGGACTATTAGAAACCTGACGGCTGCTTTCCGGATTCATCGCTGGTCCAACTCATTCGCCCACTGATCGACCCGCCTTTCCGCCTCGTCCTTGGCAATGCCGTACCGCTGTTGAATCGTGCCAACCAGTTGGTCCCGTTTGCCTGAGACCTTATCAAGGTCATCGTCCGTCAAGTCTCCCCACTTTTCTTTGACCTTGCCCTTCAGTTGTTTCCATTGTCCAGAAACTTGATCCCAGTTCATTGAGCTCACCTCCTTTTTGGGTTTATTTTTTACGACAACGGTTTCAGCCCTTACAGATTTATTAGAGACGCGATCGCTGCCGGCTTCAGTGGCGTCGACGCGACCTGAGAAGCGAGCAAACTTCACGCCATGAATTCGTGATTGTGCGAATGCTTGTATTTCAAACGACAGGCGGGGACGGGCAGCGACAGTTCGATCGTATTTGTATAATTTTTACCGCCACTGTGTCGGAGTTCTTCCCACACAAGAGGCCGCCGGGGCTATCAGTGACCTGGAATGGTTGAGAGCAGATGTGTCGCTAAGCAAACATGACGGTATGCACCCTGAGCTAGCCATCTCACTCATGTGGTAAACTTTCTGCCAAGAGGATCGTTTGGTCAGCGAGAAATCGCCACTTCAAAGATTTCTCTCTTTGAAGACTGGGCAAGCAGCCCGGAAATTTGTTGCGTCCATTGCTGACACCGGGAGTAAGAAAATTTATACGATCTTCTGAGATGCCGCTGCTCCGTAAATTCTCAGCAGCCCGACTCGCGGTTTCGAAAGAGGTAAAAGTAGCGGTAATGGCTTCCATCTTACACCTCGAATGTTATGAGTTGCCGCGCGGCTCGGCTCATCTAAAATAACCACCGTCTTTCGCGCGAATGTCTCATTGGCGGAACGTTCACTCTGGAGTGAAACACAAACGAGTAATCGAGCAAATGACATGCCATTTATTTAATTCGTGATTTCAAATCGTCTTCGTACTATTTTTATCTCATGGAGCGCATGCTGTAACATTTCTGCTACACAAAACGGGGTGCAGTTGTCGTTTATGAATAGGGCGATGGTTGATCGAGCTGCCGTGCAGAAGAGCGGTGTCCCGCTGCGCGATGCAGCGCAGAGAACGGGCGCGTGGGTGAGCTTGCATTTCCCCACCAAGAGAGGCATTAAGGGCTGGATGAGTTGCCGCGAAAGAGCGTTTATCAGCAAGGTTACCTACGCATTTTTGTTTGTCGCTCTGCTTGGCCCGTGGAAGGCCGCCGCGGCGGTTGCGCCGGTGCATGTCAATATCGGCACTGCGTCGGTTACCAGCAGCGCCCTCAGCCTCTGGATCGCGCAAGAACGGGGATTTTTCAACAAGTACGGCATCGACGCGCAAATCATTCTGATGCCCGGCGGGCCGACGCTCGTCTCGAGCCTGGTGGCGGGCGAAATTCATCTTGGTTTTACCACGGGTGTTTCCGTGCTGGGCGCTGCGGCGCAAGGGACCGAGCTTAAAATGCTTACCTCCATATCAAACCGGGTGAGTTGGAAATTAATGGCGAATCCCCAGATCAGAAAGGCCCAAGATCTGCGCGGCAAGCGATTCGGTGTTCAGAGCATTATCGGCAGCACGTGGATGAACTCGATGCTTGCGCTGGAGGCTCTCGGACTGGAGCCCAAGCGTGACAA
>QHOF01000013.1 GCA_003219335.1 Verrucomicrobiota bacterium
CTAATCCGACAATAAATTTCTTCAATCAGGCGGCTGATTTGAGTTTTTGATCGATCATTTGAATCAATGTTTGGACCGGTGGCGCTACCGAAAATCGTAAAACAGAATAGCCTTGAGGCTCCACCAGCCGGGCCGGTTGGTGGATAAGCTTAAAACGAATGGTTTTCAGACTTTGCAGGAAAAAACGGAAAGTCCGTTTACGCGATCTTGGCTTTGGAGTGGCCAGAGTGTGAAGCTGAAAGTTTCTTAGCAGATTGTGCCCCAAGATAGAGATTTGCTGCCAAGCCGAGTTGGCCCCATAGTGATGAGTCGGAACGACATCCAAGGCCCATTCGCCTTTGAGTTCAGCGAAGGTTTTTTCCTGCGCTCCGCGGCCCGCCATAAAATCCCACAGCGCACCAGCACTCAGTGTCAGGTTGGTGCTCACGGCGCAATACTCAAAATAACCGTCATCGGGGTCAAACAGATCGAGTTGGTAGTTCTTTTTCGTTTCGTGATGCACGGGTTTTCGATAGACCACCACTCGCAGAGTCTTTTCCCAAGCGGCAACGTTGAGTGAGAGCTCGAAGCATCCCATGCCTTCTCTGAGCGCCTGCCAGTGCTGGCGTTCTCGAATCAGAGCCAATAAGCCCAACCATTTAAAGAACGGAACTTTGATGGCGTATCGCGCTTCTTTTCTCTCCAACAGCTCGATCATCTCTCTCTGGAAGAAGGCTCCGTCCATGCGGAACTCTAACGGCAGAGATCTTCCCAACCGCCTTCTCACATCCTCGATCAGATCGCGCACGAAGGCTACTGCCCCTTTGGAGTCATGGACGTTGCCGGGCCGATTCTTCACCCGCAGGATCTGTCCGGTCTGAGCCAGATGAGCCAGGATGGGATAGTAGGAGGGATCTTTACGGTGATGCGGATTAAATCCCCGAAACGCCCACGCTACGCTGGCTCCCGTAGTAATCACACTGCCGTCAATATCCAGAGTCAAACGCCCCAGCCGCTCCTTCAAAATGGTCTCACAGACTATTTCACTGTTGAGTTCCACCAAAGCCTCAAGCGTCTTGTGGGTGAATCGCTTGAGCCAGCGGGCCACGCTGCGTTCACGAGGCAAACGCAGCAATCCACAAAATCGCTTCACCAGAGGATCTTCGCAAAGATAATTCAAATGATCGAGCCTTCGGCCACCGACCAAAATCAACACCACGATCACCAGGATCATATCGATGGCCCGGTAGTCTCCGCCCACGCCATAACGGGCAAAAATCGACTGCACCCGACGATGAAGCTTGATCAGCCGAAAGTAACGCCCGATTAGCTCCAGCCCTCCAAAGGCCGTGATGTCCTGGGACGCAAATTCGATCTTGAAAAAACCCTTGCATGCTGAATGAAAATCGGCTCTACTCAATCTCACTTGGGGTGGCCTCCTTGCAGGATGGTTTGGTCGGTGTTGCAACTGCTTTATCTCCTGCAATGGCAGGCCATTTCAAGTTTTTACTCCATCATTTTTTTGTCAGATTAGGGCTAAGTCAATTAACTCACTGATAATCCCGTTTATTGTATCTTTCCAAAAACGCTTTTTGAAAGCACTGGTCCCTGATCCTAAAAAATGCTCATAGTAGTCAAGCGTCGAGTACATTCTTTTTCTACGATCAATGCCAATAAGGAACCGGATTATTACTTCAGCTTGCTCCGCTTGGTATACGGCTTCCTTCGCAACCGACCAAAGTTTTCTGTAAACGAAATAGGAAGAGCCCCACACTGTACTCTAAGTAGAAAATCCCTTCAGCCTTTGCTTGTTCAACATTCCAGCTTATCAGTTTCTTCAGAAACTCCGGCCTTTTTTTAAGGCGATCCCGATTCTGGAAGCTTCGAAAAAATCGTGCCCATGCTCCTCCCTGTCCCGTTAACCCGAAATCGTCCTCAATAAATGGAACGAAGAACCTACCGTGTGGCTTTTGAATCCTGCTCTCATTAGCAAAGTCGGCCCAGAACTTGGCTGACCCAGTACCAACAAGGTGCACATGTAAGTCTCCTCCCAATGGGAGGAGTTCTAGATATTCTAGTAGCTCTTCTTGGTTTGACTGGTGTTGTCTGATGTTGCTTTGGGTAGCTCTTGGTGGGTGTCCGGAGGTGTACCATAGTTCCACCCACTCGTGACAATCGCCTGGGGGAAGTTCCCCGCCCCAATCGGACAACAATCCTTTAATTAGACGTATCGTCCTTAAGGGATTGAACGGCTTTTTTGGGTTCAGATAGGTGAGGATAATCGCTGTTGTGATCGAGAGACCAGTAGCATTCGTTGGTGTCAGTTTCTCGCCGGACAGCGGACAGTGCGAATTGCAAAACCACCTATGTAGGCGATCATACTGATTGGATTGTGTCTCCTGCACTGCTTTAATTAAGAGTTGGGCGGCCTCTTTCAGCGCCCATGATGGGTATCGATGATCGAAAAGACCTACATCGGAACTTAGACTTAGAGGGTCACTGTTCTTCAACAAGATTGGATTCGCGAAAAGCACACCTAACCATGCCACCAGTATTGGTATCACTTCTGGTCCTTCGACTCCTTCGGGTTTCCAAAGCGGTTCGAGTTGTCGAATAAGATGCAGTCGCAAGTCTTTGTGTTGACGCGTCGGGTCATCGGGCGGATATCTGAGATATCTGAAGTTCATTTCGCCTGCCGGCACACTCGTGTCGGCCAAAGCGAAAATACGCCTTGCTGCGCGCTGTCGTGCACCCACCTTAGCGGGGATGTACCACTTTGGCCGCATTGGTAAATTGTCGGGTGCAGTTCTATGCGCGTCCATTTGCTACCGGCACCATCCGCTTTTGCAGCTCCCTCTTTTAACCGTTAGGGAATTAGGAGATAGTGTCAAGTCTCGTTCTACGCAGGTAATTAACGAAGGTTGAAACGTGGTGCTCTTAGCTCGGCACAATGTTTTGCCTAGAACCACAACCCACGCCAGCCGATAACCACCTCTCAGGCACCGTCCATTGATCGCCTGCACGGGCACCTTGGCCTTCCGCTCGGGGACAACGATTCCCAAATAGCCGTCACACTTGGAGATACTTGGCCACGGGTTAAATTTTTGTCTGCTCCATTTAGTCCGCAAGAACCTTCTTCGCGGCGGCAATCAGCGACTGAATGTCTGCCTCTTGATTCTCAACCATCATATTCTCGGCCTTTGCATAGGCTCGCGCAGCCCGTTGTGGGTCATTAGCGATATCCGAGAGGAATTTATCAGCCCCGGTTTGCAAAGCCGACAAAATATCGTCTGCTTGAAGCGCAAGAATTTGCTCCGTATCTTTTCCGAGACGTGCCATCATTTGCTTATTTAACTCTATTACACCTGCCAAATCCTCTACTCGGCTGGGACGCCACGCATAGAAAATTCTGCGTACCTCGGCAGAGCTTAGATCAGAGGTGGCGGAGTAATTGTGAAGGAGCCCACATCGCGCAGCATACAGTTCAAGAGAGCTGCATTGAAGGGTGCTATTTGGGAGCATGTATTTTTCAACCCAATCGGTGAACCGCACCTTAACCCATTTTTCATCACTGTTAAGCCAACCGGAGATATCAATTAGGGTGTAGGCGAGCAACAAGGCTGGCATTTTAATGTTGGTTTTGAGACAGACATCAATTGCTGCAAACATCTCGTTGAATACATTTTCTAAGGAACTCTGACTCACGCAACCTCCTACTTTTCGTTGCTTGGCCACGGACCTACCGAATCACGTCTGACATGTCAATATCGGCATCCATGACTTCACGCCCGTGGTTATGCTTTAGAAATTCAAGAACGTGGTCGTACACATTACTCGTCGCTCTGATTGAGCCGAAATATCTTCCGTCGGAGCATTGCACGGCAACACCTATGATGGACGTACCCCATAGAGACAGATCGACAAGCACACCGTCCGCGACGGCTGCATTTGCCTCCATCGTGCCGCGAGGGGTTGACCAACGCTGCGACCATTCTGTGATGTCTTTGATCTTCATAGACAATCATCAAGAATGGCGCACTTCTATCGCTAGCGCTACAGCCGAGTCAAGGCTGGTCCGAAAGAATCTGATGACAGCTCACATAAGATCCATTAGCAAGCGAGTTCGGTCTAACGCAAACACCAGCGCAGAATCAACCGCAAATACTGAGTACCTCGGAGTGATTTTGATAAGGAGCGAAAGAAGAAGACTATGGTTGTCTGGATTATGAACGTGGAAAAAGGAGGAAAGGTCATTGGTTTGGGCTTCGAAGCTGTGACGAAGTACAAAGTGTCCTGTTACACCACCTATCGTTACTAAAAGACCATAGCGCTCAATAGTTACCTGGAGCATTTCGAGCGGTGTGAGTAAGTCAACGTCGTTGTGGAGGCAAAAGGGTATTCGAATAGCGAATTGTAGATGGAGCGTGTGATCTATTTGCTTCCCCAATGCTATAGTGTAAGAGGGTCGATTTTTGAAGGTCGTTTGCCGAGCAAACAGAACATACCCGGCGTCAGAAGCAACCGTCATCCTCTCCCACTTGTCTAGATGCTTGAAAGCATCGATCAATTCATCAGTCGTGAATCTGAACCAAGCGGAACACTCCTTCATCAAATCACTAACCTGAAGAGTGTCGATTTCAATCTTGCTAAAGTTGAATGGCAACTCGACAGTATTGCCCCCGAAGAGCGGAAGCTCTGGGGGGATCACTATCACCCCTTCCAGGGGCTCGTGATCGATAGAGGCGACACAACGTCGTAGGACGACCATAGTTCTCTCGGGCGGATTCCCAAAAATCCCAGATTCGTCCCACATCAGTAGCACTCTGCTGATACAGCGGTTCTTAGGACCAGATATTGCCGCGCGAGACGCCTCGATGATTTGAACAATTTCTTGAGGCTTCTCGTCCCTTATGGGAGCGAGTTTTGATCCAATGGCCCCAGTAACGTCGAGGACGGCAACGCCATATGCACTCGTTCCCACCTCCTTAATTTGCCTGTTGGCGTTCTGGATATGTTTAGCGATGCGTTGGTTAGAAAGTACCTCAACTCGCTTGCATTCGAGGAAAATGGGATACTCGAAGCCAGGTACGTCCGCACGAATATCAGGCCAGCCTTCTTTTTCGAATGGCGTGACCTGGTGTCCTATTCCCTGGTGCCAGGCTCCCACGGAAAGTTCTACCATTAAATGTTTGAATTGGGAGGGATTGTTGATTCGCGACCTGAGCTTCGCTTGGACCGCCTTGTCTCCGTACCCCGACAGATCGAAAAGTTTCATCTGCTGCACGTCTCCCGCGCTAACAGTCACGAATGTAATGGCGTCGAGTATTGCTTCTGCCAGCAATGGCGTCTCGTGACCTTGCTCCGACCATTTAATGATGCCACCTTGACCGACGATCTTGGAACACAACCGCCACCGGGCGGCCGCAGGATGACGAGATTTTAGCGATCTTAGCGTTTTTTCGTCGAGCAAATCCTCAAGTAACTGTTTCTGGATTCTGAGGAGGTTCGGCGCACGGAGAACGAAGGATTGTTTCCACCAATCAGTGTCTTGCGTAGCGATCTCGATCACCTCTCGCGAAGGCGCGATCTTGAAACGGGGCGCATAAGCGGGAACTCACGCTGGATAGTCCAGCAATCTTAATTGTCTCGAAGATCGAATGTAGCGGTGAAGCGCCTAGACATACTGGAAATGACTATAACGTTGTGCTGAGGGACCTTCAAGGCCGTTTATCAATCCAGTCTTTGCACAGCTCAAGACCGTGCTCCTCCGCCGCTTCCTTGCTGTTAAAGATCGGCCCTTCAAGTCGTTTCACCTCTACAATCGAGCTGAGGCGTCCAGGCCGTAAAACAATTCCCTGCGAATACCAGTCAAAGCCTGTCGCAAACGTCGGCACGGCTGAACCGTCAATCAAAAACCCCTTGTATTGCTCGATTCCCCATTGCTTAGCCACCAAAGAACAAATGATAGGAATTTGCTTTTTGGATCTCGACGCGAATAACTGAAACCCGGCTCCATCAGCCGAATCCGAGCCGGCTGAATGATAGGACATGAGGGGCAGAAGTAACGCCCCTTGCAGGAGAAAGCCAAAAGGACTTCGTGCTTGCAGTCCTTGCACTTGATCCGGGCAAAGCCTTTTCTTAGATCTCCGCAGCCGAGGTACTTGCAGACTACCTCCCGGACAACGTCCCGTAGAACGCCGAATTTGTTCTGATATCGCTCTTCATAGACCGACTCGAACTCGGAGAAGTGCTCAGAGATGGATTGGTACAGGGGAGAAGCCTTGGGTTTTCTTGGCTTGTAGACAGCCTCGACCATCCGGTGGTTTCTCCCGGAGGATCGAGAGCCAAAAACCTATCAGATGGGATTCTTCAAAAAGACAAAAGCCCGATTCCCTTTTCAGACGAACGAATCCATCTGATAGAGAATCGGGCTCCCATCCTCAGTCCGATCTATGCTCGGGCAGATCCTTTAGCCCGTCAACGGGCAACTTCCATATTCCCTTCTGCCCTACCTACCCAAATCATTTAGACGAAGGAGAGTCTTAAAAATTCGGCAGCACCTCCAATGCCCGCAAGCTTGACGCATCCAATACCGAAAAGCTATTGTCGATTTGATGAAAAAAACGATTAACGTTACGATTAACGGGCGCCTGTACGAAGAAGATGTCGAGCCGCGTTTACTCTTGTCGCACTTTCTTCGCGAGAATATCGGTCTTACCGGCACTCATGTCGGTTGTGTCGTCGGCGAATGCGGTGCCTGCACGATTCTTTTGGATGGCAAACTCGTT
>QHOF01000551.1 GCA_003219335.1 Verrucomicrobiota bacterium
CAACCGTGCGCTTTATGAAAGCGTCCTCAAACGCCTCAGTGAAACCAATGTCTCCAACGACATTGCGGTTTCAAACATGCAGATCATGCAATCCGCAGAAAGGCCGAGATCTCCCGATGCTCCCAATATTCCAATCAATTTGACAATGTATGCTGCGCTAGGACTTTTTCTTGGCGTAGGGATGGCATTTGCCTTGGAGTACATCGACTCGCATCTAAATACTCCGGAGCATGTATGGCGCGCGGTCGATTTAAATACACTCGGCGTCGTTCCAGATCTAGACTCTCTAGGGCACCGACCGTTGATTAGCTACGCTCCTGCTTCGCGAGCAAAACTTTTGCCCACGCGAATGGGTCAAACTCAGCTAGATGATATTAGCACCAGAGGCAAGGATTTGATTGTTGCTCACAATCCTCTCTCAATCTATTCAGAAGCCTACCGGACGATCCGAACGGCGCTGTTACTTTCTCAGCCTGGGGGCAATCGCAAGGTTATCCTGCTCACAAGTCCATCACCGGGCGAAGGGAAAACCGCCACAACCCTAAATCTCGGCATCGCTCTGGCTCAAGATGGCTATAGAATACTGATTATTGATGCTGACTTGCGGAGAGGTTCGTGTCATAGCCGCATCGGCCTCCGCAATCATAGGGGTCTTTCGAACGTGCTTGGTGGGGAGATGCCTATAGAACAGCTCATTCAGCCGACTTCGATCGCCGGTCTCTCTCTGGTCACGCGCGGCGTATGTCCCCCGAATCCGAGCGAGCTATTGGGCACGCGCAAGATGAAAGAACTGGTGATGGACCTGCGGGAATCCTACGATTTCATTCTGCTCGATACGCCACCGGCCATAGCCGTCAGCGACCCAGCGATCCTCTCGAGCGTTGCAGATGGAATTATTCTGGTTTTCCATGCGCGTAAGACCACCGTGCATTCTGCGCGTCAGGTGAAGGAGCGGTTCGATGCCGTCCGGGGTCCAATTCTCGGAGTTATTCTCAACGGCATTAACGTAGAAGACCCGGATTATGCGTACTATCGGCATTACTATGGGTCCGACTACGGTACCGTCGCAGCAGCCGAAAATGGCAACGGCGGAGAGCACGCGGACGTGGAAGTTCTCATGGCCCATGATTCATTTGAAAAAGATCCCTGGCCAAAAATCGCAGCATCCGAGATCGTCCCACAAAACTTTTTCGACCACATCGTGTCTAAACTCCGCGACGCTGTTGGTCCAATGGCCGGTCTGATCGTTGAAGATCATATTTCCCTTCTCGGAGAAGCGCGGAATCGTTTTCCAAAAAATCGCCTTCACGAGCTTTTTGACCGGATCTGCGAAGAGATCCTTGACGACAAATTGAAAAATGATTTTCAACAAAGCATGCAGGAAGAACTGCGCGTTTTGTAGGATGCGACACCTTCGACTTGCAGAACATAACGAGCAGAAATCAGACACTTTTTAGCTCTAAACAACAGCCGGTGTCCGTCGTCAGTTTTGGCTAAAAAATATTGGTTTCTGATAAACGACATAACGGCGAACAGAATAATCTCGCCCTCAACGGTATAAACATCTAAGTACCCTGTCCTGCCCAGAGTTCTTTTTTGCATCTACTCCGATCAAAGCGGTAAGATGCTCTCCCACAGCGTGGAATCCGCCGCCGGAGTTCAGTACGGGAAAGCGGGAGGGCCACTCGGTAATTGCCATCTAGGTTTTGCATCGCTGTATCGGAATGATCCTCGACGGGTTTTAGCTAATCGCAGTAACGTCGCTTTCACCAAAGGGCATTCGTAGGAAATGAAGAAAGCTCTCATCACAGGAATTACGGGTCAGGACGGATCCTATCTTGCCGAATTCCTTCTCGATAAGGGGTACGAAGTCCATGGTATCATTCGCCGCGCGTCGACGTTCAACACAGAACGCATCGAGCACCTCTATCAGGATCCGCATGTCAACAACGTAAGGCTTTTTCTTCACTACGGCGATATAGCGGACTCGACTAACCTGATTAAATTGCTGTACCGCATCCAGCCAGATGAAATCTATCACCTCGCCGCGCAGAGCCATGTGAGGGTCAGCTTCGACATTCCCGAATATACAGGTGACGTTACCGGACTTGGCACAATACGGATCTTGGAGGCGATTCGTGAGACCGGGTTAAAGACCAAGTTCTACCAAGCCAGTAGCTCCGAGATGTATGGTAAAGTTCAGGAAGTACCGCAGCGTGAGACTACCCCATTTTACCCAAGGAGCCCCTATGGTGTGGCAAAAGTTTATGCTTACTGGGCTACTGTTAACTATCGGGAGAGTTACGGAATTTTTGCGTCCAACGGAATACTTTTTAACC
>QHOF01000014.1:0-1551 GCA_003219335.1 Verrucomicrobiota bacterium
TGCTTGGAGTAAAAGTGACAAGCGTCAAAAATTTCGAGACCGACACAATCAAAGACGTGGAAGGCGACAAGATCCCGAAAGAGAAGATGTCGATCTTCGAATTGGAAGACAGAACGCGCATTGCCGTACGTCCATCCGGGACGGAGCCCAAGATCAAATACTACCTGTTTGCGCGACGCCCGCCGACGAATGGCAAGCTTGATTCCGCGGAGCTCGAGCGAATTAAATCAGAGGTCGGACAGAAACTCGATCGGCTCTGGGATTGGTTGCAAAAGGATGCCGAGTCGCGTCTGCGCCAAAAGAACGAGCCGTGATTGTGCTAGTCTTCGGCGACACTGACCAAAATAATCTAAAGCTCCAAACTCCAAACTTCAAGATCCAGGAAGCTGCAAATCTCAATATCCAATAACCAATGAAATGGGCGCCGCTCAAGGGGTGACGGCTTCCCAGCCGCCATTTTGAAATCGACGGCTGCCCAAGCCGTCATTCCTTGAGGCTTGGCGCGAGATCTCATGAAAAAGTTAGTGGTAGTCTGGCCGTGGCCGGCGGCGATTTGCAGCGGGCTCCTTTGCACCGCCTGTTTTCCGCCGTTTGACTTGACCTGGCTCTGTTGGATCGCGCTTACACCGCTCATCGGCGCGATTTGGTTTTCCGGGGAGGAGTCGCGTCATCGGTGGCTTCGCAATGTTGCGCTTGGATACGTCGCCGGCCTCGCGTTTTTTTGGACGGCGCTCTCATGGCTGACCACTGTCACGGTGCTTGGCTGGTTTGTTCTCCCATTTTACATGGCGATTTATTTCGCGCTGTGGGCGTGGCTTTGCGGTCTGCTGCGGCCGCGAGAAACAAAGAAACAATCAGTCATAACCAAATGGGGCCGGATGCTGGCCCAGGCTCGAAGCACGGCAGCTCCACCGCGCCCGCCATGGACAAAATCGACAAATAACCTGCTGCTGGCTTTTCTGCTCGCCGCGGCGTGGGTAACCCAGGAATGGTTGCGCGGCTGGGTTTTCTCCGGTTTCGGCTGGAACGGCCTCGGCGTGGCGCTCCACGACAACTGGCCATTGATTCAGATCGCGAAGTACACGGGCGTCGCTGGATTGTCATTCATGGTCGCGTTTGCGAACGTGATCGCAATTACAACGGTGTGGCGTTTGATCCTCGAGGCGCGCACTCGCATGACGCGACCGCACTTTGACCTGACGCTTACGATGGCCGGCATTGTCGGTGTGCTGATTTTCGGAATTCGCTCCGCGCAGGTTTCGTCGCCAACAAAACCGTTTCGTGTTGCCGCCGTTCAATCGAATGTTCCTCAAAATCAAAAGTTCGACCCGCAGTTTACGAGGAAAATTTTCGATGAATTCCACCACTTGAGCGAAATTGCGCTGCGATCCAATCCGCCGCCTGAATTGTTAGTCTGGCCAGAAAGTTCGATGCCCGGGCCAGTTCGGGCAGACCCGGAGAGCTACAAATTCGTGATGGACTTGGCCGCATCGGCAGACAGCGACCTTCTCCTGGGCACAATCGATGAAGAGGACGGCGACGTTTACAATG
>QHOF01000014.1:1575-7655 GCA_003219335.1 Verrucomicrobiota bacterium
GCGGCGAACGAGTGCAGATCTATCGGAAAGTCCACCTGGTGGCTTTTGGCGAATATGTTCCGGGTCGCCACAACGTGCCGCTGCTTGCGCGCATTGTTGGCGATCAGGTGCCGGGCGATTTTAAACCAGGAAAAGAATACACCGTGTTCACCTTGACCAATACCGATGTGCAGGTGGCGCCGTTAATTTGTTTCGAAGACACCATCGGCGAGCTAACGAGACAGTTCGTGCTTCCAACGGAGACGAATCCCGGCGCGAATCTGCTCGTCGATATAACGAACGACGGATGGTTTTTGCATTCCGCCGGCTCGCATCAGCATTTGGTAAACGCGATTTTTCGCTGTGTGGAAACACGTCTCCCGATGGTGCGCGCAGCGAACACCGGAGTGACCTGTTTCGTCAATCAATTTGGCCGAGTCACAGAGATATTGCGGGACGAAAACGGCAGCACTTTTACCGAAGGCGTGCTCACTGGCGAGATCAAGGTCAAGGTGCCGACGGAACACGAGTTAACGTTTTACACGCGACACGGTGAGCTGTTCGCAAAGGTTTGCGCTGGCGTGACTGCTATCGCATTGATTATTGGCGTCTTTCGACAGAGACGGGCTATTGCCGCTACTTGACACAAGCACCGCTACAACTCGTTCGCGAGAATTTCTGTGTTGTAGTAAAAGAGCGCTGTGCGCGTCTTACTCCCACTCGATCATCTGGACGAACTTTGGCCGACGAAATTTCGCGGCGCGCGCATCGGTGCGCTGCTTCATCCGGCTTCGGTGTGCTCAAGCTTGGAGCACGCGTCGCGAATTTTCGAAAAATTCAATGGCGATCTCTTTCATCTCACCGCATTCTTTGGTCCGCAACATGGGTTTCTTGGGCAGACGCAGGACAACATGCTCGAATGGAAAGATTACGAACACCCGCGTCTGCACGCTCCTGTTTACAGTCTTTATGGCGAACATCGCGAGCCGACTGCCGAAATGCTGGACGGACTGGATGTTTTGCTCGTGGATCTTCAGGACATCGGCGCGCGCTACTACACTTTTATCTGGACGCTCTATCTGTGCATGCGGGCCTGTGAACGGGCCGGCGTCGGAGTCGTCGTGCTGGATCGGCCAAATCCAATTAATGGCGTGACGGTAGAAGGACCGGGGTTCGATCCGAATTACAAATCGTTTGTCGGAATGCATCCGATTCCCGTCCGGCATGGGCGCACCATCGGCGAGCTGGCAGAGCAGTTTCGCCAGGAAGCGTTCCCTGATTGTCAATTGTCAATCCTCCCCCTGAAAAATTGGAACCGCGCAATGTGGTTCGACCAGACCGGTCTGCCATGGGTGATGCCTTCCCCGAACATGCCAACGCTCGACACTGCGACAGTTTATCCCGGCATGTGCCTGCTGGAGGGCACAAACATTTCCGAAGGGCGTGGCACAACGCGGCCATTCGAAATTTTCGGCGCGCCATTTATCGATGCGGAGAAGCTTTGCAATAAGCTCAACAACCTAAAATTGTCAGGGGTCTTCTTTCGCGAGAATTATTTTCAACCGACGTTTAACAAGTTCGCGGACCAGCTCTGCGGCGGCGGGCAGATTTACGTAATGGATCGCGATGTATTCCGGCCTTTTTTAACCGGGGTGGAAATTATCAAGTGCATCCACAAAATTTATGGTGACCAATTTGAATGGAAGCAACCACCTTACGAATACGAATGGACACGACTTCCTATCGAAGTTCTGATTGGCGGGCCAATCGAATCGGTCTTTGGCGACTGATAGCGATCGTCGCGAGTTTCCTCATTCTCCCAGCGAACTGTTCGCAGCTGCGCGCGGACATTCCGTGGCCGGAGGTTGTGCAACGACTCGCCTACGAGAATGAAAAGCTGGCGCGGCGTCCACAGGGACATAACGGCGAATACTTCGTGGTCTGCACTCTGTATTACACCCCAAAAGAATCAGGGTTTACTTTCGAACGCGGCTTTGACGCGACGCCAGTGACCAAGCCGGGATTGGGCGGAAGAAAATACCCGGCGGATTTTCTTCGCTCCGTCAAAAAGGAAGGGTTCGGTCGCGTAACGACGCCGGTTAATGGGCGTCGTTACATTAGTTATAATGGCGGCGGCTCATTCGGCTTTGCTTCACATCCTACCGGCGGTGGCGGCGTCTTGGTCGCGCGGTATTCCGCGGCGATCAAATCGGCTCAGGGCGGCCTGCGCCACGGCGCGATCGTCCTGACTGATTCTCAAGAGGTGCAGAAGGTCTTCGGCAGCACCAAATGGAAGATCATGGATACGGGAGGTGGTCTGCGCCGGTGGCAAATCGACTGCTACTTTGGCGAAGATGAACCGCTTGGCCCAGGAAAATTCATGGGCCGGCCGCGCGCGACGACCTTCGAGTACGCGTACGCGAACGCGCGAATCGCAAAGTGACGTGAATTCATTCACGGTTTGGCTGAATTTTCATGGTGACCTGAGTTTTTTCGTCGGCTCGAAAAGAAGCATCGAGCGAAATCTGGGCGAAAAAACCTCGGTGAAAGACGTGATCGAATCGTGCGGCGTTCCTCATCCAGAAGTCGATTTGATTTTGGTGAACGGACGCCCCGTCAGGTTTGAGCACAGCCTTGAATGCAGCGCAGAGATCGACGTATTCCCTGTCCAGAAACAGTCTCCTCAGTTTAAGGAAAATCGACTACAAATCTATAGCTTTAATCGATTTATCGCTGACGGCCATCTTGGCAAATTGGCACGCAATCTGCGTTTGCTCGGTTTCGATGTTGCTTACGATCGCCAAGCGCAAGATCGGCAATTACTCCAGGTCATGGCGAGCGAAAATCGCGCATTGCTCACGCGCGACCGGCGGCTTCTGATGCATTCGGTGGTCCGACATGGGTACTGCCCGCGTTCGCAAGACGCTGACGAACAAACGATGGAGGTTATACGCCGCTTCGACCTTTTTGATTCAATCGCTCCCTTTACCCGTTGTCTGCGGTGCAATGCGCCGCTGGAAAAAGTCGCAAAGGCTGACGTAATGGAAAAGCTCGAGCCGCTTACCAGAATTTATTACGATGAATTCCGCCGTTGCACCGGTTGCGGCCAGATTTACTGGGCCGGTTCGCACTTCTCGAAACTTCAGAAGCGTCTCGAGCAGCTTCGCGCGAATTCTCGAGGCTGAGCGTGCGATTGCTACAGGGCCTCTCTAGGAAAGTTGCAATTCAATCGTATTATCGCCCGCCTAAAGATGAGATTCACCTGTCGCAAGCTTTTCCTCAGTGCGACCATTTTCTTCGGCATCGGATTTTGGACTTCGCTCGAAGCGTACGGCCCGCTGGGACATGAAATCGTCGGTGCGATTGCCGACGAACGATTGGTCGGCACGCCCACGGCTGCGAAGATCAAGGCGTTGCTGGGCGGGCTTACATTGGAAAAAGCCGCCGTCATTGCTGATGAGATCAAAGGCTGGGACAAGAATGGTGTTGATTATCCCAGATCATTTCATATTTCAGCGGGTCGACACATCGACAGGCAGCTACGCGATTTCTGGCGGGCAAATCAGCCGACGCACGACCTGAATTTTACGATGCCTTCACATCACTGGTTTCATTACACTGACGTTCCCATAGTGCCGCCGCAAGGATATCGCGACGGGACCGCGGGTCGCAGCAGATGGGACATCGTGCATATGATTCCGTTCTGCGTTCAGGTTTTACAAGGCGGCGTGCCCGAGCAAAACGCGCGCAAGATCACTAAACCTGTCGGGCTCATTTTGCTGGCTCATTATGTCGCCGATATCCACCAGCCGTTGCATGTGGGCGCGGAATATTTCGATGCGCAGGGCAGGCCAGCCGATCCTGACAACGATAAATCAGCACTGGGAGATGAAGGCGGAAACACGTTTACACTGGAACTGAGCGACGAACCACCGCGTCGCCGAGGTATCCACAAGAAAAAATTCCACGGATTTTGGGATTACGACGCAGTAAACGCGCTTTTCCCTGAGGTGCCCACTCGGCTGCCAAAAAAGGAATTTCAGGCCCAGATCGAGCCGCTAAAGAAAGAGTTGGTTCACGAGATGGCGACGCACGAGCCGAAGAATTGGCGATTGTCGCCAAATATTTCCCTCGATAAGTACGCCGAGATCTGGGCAGACGAAATCCTGTCGATCGCGCGCGAAGCGCATGAGCGCCTGGAATTCCGAAAGGTGAAACCAATGGTCGAAGAAAACCGTACCGTCGCTGCGGGTGAAGCAATTGAGAAACCGGCTGCCGATCATGAACTGTACCGCGCGTGGGCAGCCAAAGTGGTGCGCGACGAATTGCACAAAGCCGGCTGGCGTCTTGCTGATTTGTTGCAGAAAATTTTGTAAACCAATTCCAACGCGTTGAGGACAACGCGTTCCATCTTCGCATGGAAAGCAAAAAAATCGCGCCGGCTTCTCCCGGCGCGATTTTCTTCGACAGTTTAGATCAAACTCAGGCTTCGGTTTTCTTCCCGTTCGCCGGTTTCTTGCATTGCGCTTTCAACTGCGCGAACTGCTCCGCCGAAAGAATGCCTTTCGCGCGGGTTAGAAACGTGTGCCTGCTTTCTTTTGTGCAACCTGCCTTCATGCATTCGGCCTGCCACGCGTCGATCTTCGTCTTCTGATCGGGCGTGAGATTCAGCGTCGTCAGATTAAGGCACGCCATCGAATGCTGGTTCGCTGCGCCTTTTGCGCAACATGCCTTGTCTCCTGCAAACGCGCTCGACGCGGCAAGCATCGCAGCGGCAACTAAAGCGGTAGCGGTAATTTTAATCATGATGAATGCTCAGATGGCCGCAATCTTGAAAGTGTTCAATCTTTTTTGCGCAAGCCCGCTCATATTGCGAGCTTTGGATCGGATTGCAGGTGAAACGGCCATCCATACACTGAGCCAATGATTCTCGAAACGATTCGTCAGATCGAACTATCGGAAATACAAGAGGCAGGCCAGCGAATCGCAAAGACGATCGTGCGCACGCCGCTGATTCGCCTTGAGGTCGGATCAGAATTCCCCGACATCCGCCTCAAGCTGGAAAATCTACAGCCGATTAACGCCTACAAATTGCGCGGCGCGGCAAATGCCGTGGCACTGCTCCCGGAATCCGAACGCAAGCGCGGTGTGTGGACGATCAGCGCGGGGAACGCCGGTCAGGGCGTTGCGTATGCAGCGAGAGAAGCAGGCGTGCCGTGCACCGTCGTGGTAGTCGAGACAGCGCCGCAGTCGAAACTGGAGCGGATGAAAGCGCTCGGGGCAAAGCTCATTCCAGTGGCGTACGAAGTCGCTTGGAAAGCACTCGAAGAACGTTCGTTTCCTGGGGCGGAAGGAACGTTTATTCATCCGTTCGATGATCATAATTTCATTGCCGGTCACGGAACGATGGCATTGGAAATTGTCGAAGACGCGCCAGACGCGGCAGCGGTTATCGCCAGCATCGGCGGCGGCGGATTGATCACTGGCATAGGCAGCGCAATCAAGGCGCTGAAACCGGAAGTGAAGGTCTTCGGAGTCGAGCCGGAAACGGCGGCGCCCGCTGCGCTTTCGTTCGAGAAAGGTTCGCCGCAGGGGTTTCCAAAATGGAAAGCGTCATTTGTGGATGGCGCCGGCGGGCAGAGCATGTTCCCGCGCATGTGGGAACGCATGCAGCCGATCGTGGACGGCTATTTCGTCGTCACTCTCGAGGAAACGAAACGTGCTATGCGGCTCCTGGCGGAAAAAGCGCGAATCATCTCTGAGGGCGCAGGCGCGCTGCCAGTTGCCGCGGCGCTAAGCGGAAACGCTGGCAAAGGGCCGATCGTGGCCATTGTGTCAGGCGGAAATATCGACCTGCAGAAGTTCTGCGAGCTGATCGCGTCCTGAAGATGCTGCCCGAAGTTTTGCTTCGCGCACAAGCAGGTTGACTTTTTCTTGGCGATTTGAAATAAACTTGTCCTACCAAAACTAAAAAGGAGGAATTACAAATGAAGATTGGAGACACAGCACCTGATTTCGAGGCACAAACCAGCGAGGGCCAGATCCGTTTCCATGATTGGATCGGCAATTCCTGGGCCATCCTGTTTTCGCACCCGAAAGAC
>QHOF01000015.1 GCA_003219335.1 Verrucomicrobiota bacterium
CGCGCTTGGCAACAACACTGTCGAGGTACTGGATTTGCGTAAAGGCGAGCGAATTCGCTCGATCACCGGCCTTGGCGCACCGCAGGGAATCGTTTATATCCCCGAACTCGATCGCCTCTTTGTTGCGAATGACAAGGCTGGGATTTTCAAAATCTACGACGGCAAATCGTTCCAGCAGATTAGTGAACTGAACTTCGAGGATGATGCTGACAATGTTCGTTACGAGGACACGATGAGAAGGATTTATGTCGGATTTGGCAGCGGCGGGATCGCGATCGTCAACGCACAGGACGGGAAGCAGATCGGCTCAATCAAACTTTCCGCTCATCCGGAAGCTTTCGAGTTGGAGAAGAACGGCCAACGAATTTTTGTAAATATTCCCAATTCCCGCCATGTGGCAGTAATCGATCGGGAGAAGGGCGAAGTCGTCACCACATGGAAGACAGATCTGGCATTTGGAAATTTTCCCATGGCACTTGATGAAGCGAATCATCGATTATTTGTCGGGTGTCGTCTTCCCTCGAAGCTTATCGTGCTCAACACGGAGTCGGGCGATGTTGTTGCAAAGATCGATATTTCCGGCGATCCGGATGACCTCTTCTACGACAGCAAGCGCCATCGCATTTACGCGATCTGCGGCGCAGGAAAGATCGACATCGTCGAGCAGACTGATCCGAATATGTACACGGCGTTAACCAAGGTGAACACAGCGGACGGCGCACGCACCGGACTCTTCGTTTCGGAACGTGACACCTTGTTTGTCGCCGTTCCACATCGCGGTTCACAACAAGCCGAGATTCGCACTTACCGAGTCGAGTAATTCACCGCTCTCGCTCTCAAAAACCTGGACATGCCTGCAGAGATCATGTTGTGAGCCTTGATTTCTATTTGCGCAGCAAAAACAAACCGATGATGGCAAGCGTGATCCCGAGAAGGCGCTGCCACGATGCCGCTTCTCGGAAAAACAAGATGCCTGCGATGGCCATGATGGCCGCGCCGCCTGCTAATATAGCCGGAACGGCCGATAGCGGACCACCGCGCTGGAAAAGAAGAAAAAACGCGATCGTGCCCGCTCCGACGCAGATTCCCGTGAGAAGGGAGTAATTAAATCCGGCCGCGCTGAATTTTTGGTTCCAGCCGCCGCTTAACCAAAGAAATGCAAGATAAAGGAAGATCGACAATGCAGCGCTGGCTTCGACAATGAAACCGCCGAGACCATCACCGATGCGCTCGGCCGCAAGACGGGTAAAGATTTGGTGCGCGCCGTAAAGCACAGCAGCAACGACTGCATACCAGAACCAAGCTGCCACGAAACAAGAGCCTAGCTTATGAAATGGATCACTCGCGAGAAAATTAAAGTGGACCGAGTTGCGTGCCCGTGGCTTATCAAAAAATTTATCGACCAAGACGCGGAGTTTGTCTTCCTCCCGCATGACACTAACTGGGCAGAGATCGAGGATGGAATCGTCTTCGACGTCCCGAATTGCTTGCTCGGACATCATGGTGAAGACGTTTCGTTCAATTCAATCTTGAAAAAATACAAGCTCTCCGATCCGGCGCTCGCTCTGCTGGGCGAGATTGTGCGCGCCGCCGATTCGCGCCCGACCAATCCACACCCAGCTGGCGAAGGGTTGCGTTGGATTGCCAGCGGCTTCGGAGCACTGGGGCTGAGTGATCACGAAATTCTCGAACGCGAATTTGTCGTTTACGATGCGCTTTACGCGGAATGCAAACGCCAGGTCAACAAAGCGTAAGTCCTGGTCGTCGGCTTGCTGATTTTTTCGGGCTTAAACGCAATCTGGTCATCCTGCTCATCGCCATTTTTGTCATTGGCGCGGGCGAAGAGCTGTGGATGCGGTTTGTGCCAAAGTACCTGCAAGCGGTCGGCTCGACGGTTTTTGTCATCGGTCTTTATGACGCGCTGCGCACCTTGCTCGGCGCGATCTACGCCTACCCAGGCGGAGTACTCGTGGACATTTGGGGACATCGCCGGGCCTTTATCATTTTCAATTCAGTCTCAATCGTCGGCTATGCGCTCGTCCTGCTCGTTCCGCATTGGGCCGCAGTGATCGCTGGAATGTTTCTCTTTCTTTCATGGACTTGTTTTTCTTTGCCAGCGACGTTCTCCCTAGTCGGAGCGGCGCTCGAAGCAAATCGCCACTCCATGGGCGTGGGCATTCAATCCGTAATCAAACGGTTGCCGATCATGATCGCGCCAATTTTCGGCGGAATGTTGATCGATCGGTTCGGAATCATCAACGGCGTGCGCATCGCGCTGACCACGTCGGTATTCCTCTCTGCCGTCACAATTCTTGTCCAAGGCCAATTACGTGAAGAGCGAAAAGCAAAAATTGAGAAAAACGGTCGTTGGAATTTTTGGCGAAGCTTGCGCGAATTCAATTCGCCGATGCGCCGATTACTTTTGAGCGACATCCTGATCCGCTTTTGCGAACGCATTCCGTATGCGTGGGTGGTGATTTTCGCGATGGATTACATCGGCGTGAGCGCGAAACAAGTCGGTGTACTCACTACTGTCGAAATGCTCGCCGCCACCGCGTGTATCATTCCTGCTTCTTATTTTGCCGATCGACATGGCCGCGAGCCTTTCGTAATCACCACGTTCATCCTGTTCACGTTGTTCCCAATCAGTCTGCTCATGTCGCGCAGTTTTTCAGCGTTGGTTATCGCGTTTGCCATTCGTGGTCTCAAGGAATTCGGCGATACATCCCGCAAGGCGCTGATCATCGGCTACTCTGAATCGGAAAGACGCGGGCAAATGATCGGTGCGTACTATCTTGTCCGCGATTTGGTTGTCAGCACTGGGGCGCTTCTCGGCGCCTATCTTTGGAAACTGGGCCCCGGCCTGAATTTTCTCGGCGCCGCGGCTTTCGGAGTAACTGGAACGATTTTCTATGTGAAGGCGATTCGCCGGAGCCGACAATCAGAGTTGAGTGATCTAAAAAAGCAGTTGGAGATGCGTCGAACTCGCTAGAAATAGCAAGACGTTCATATTGCTGATCCAAGAGTGAACACGGCCTTCACCAACAAAACAGCTGCTCTCGCGCTCGCAACTGCCTGTTACACTGATTTAATTGCGGTTGGTGCGAAGGCAGCGCCGATATCCGCACTTACCATGTCGAACAATTTTTTGATTGAGCAATGATTCGAAGATTGATTGTTCTGTAAGCCTGCGCTTTTGCAGGCGCTGATCTCGTTATGAGCCGTGGCTCGAAATTTGTGAATATCTGCGCAATCGCGTTGATCGAAGTCGTTTGGGCTTCAGGGGCCCGCACAGCCGATACGAAATACGAACTCAAACCAATTAGCCTACCAGGTGCGACTGGTGCGGTAGCGCTGGACTATTTCGCTTACGATCGCGCGGCGGGAAAATTGTGGGTGCCTGCGAGTAACACCGGCAGCGTGGATGTGATCGACGGGAAAACAGACGCGGTGTCGCAGATCGCAGGATTTCCAACCGGAGACATTGAGCGGCGTGGACGCAAAATCACGGTCGGACCGACGGCGGCGAGCATTGGAGACGGAGTTGTTTACGTCGGTGACCGCGGCAATGCGACCATTTGCATCATCGATGCGAAGACGCTTGCGCGCGGCGAATGTCAGCCAGTTTCAGCGGATAGCGCCGTGACTCCGGACGGAGTTGTTTACGTTGCAGCCGCGCGCGAACTCTGGACCACGCTTCGCGTTAAGGCAGGCGATAGCGCGCCAGCCAAATCGATCCAAGTCTTCGATGCGTCTGATCCTCACCATCTCAAACCGAAAACGAAAATTCCAGTGGAGAATTTGGCGGAGGGCTACGCTGTCGATAACCAGCGCGGACTCTTTTACACGAACATCGAGGACATCGGCAAGACCGTTGCGATCGATGTACGGTCGCACAAAGTGGTCGCCGAGTGGAATCCCGGCAGCAGCGATGTGCAGGGACTAGCTTTAGATAGCGCGCGAGGCTTCCTCTTCGTCGCCTGCGGGGAGCACGTTGTGAGTCTCGACGTCGGCAACGATGGAAAAATAATCGATTCGATAACAACGGGTCCTGGTCTCGACAACATCGATTACTCGCCTGACTCAAAAGTTCTTTACGCGGCCGCTTCTCAGGCAGCCAGCCTGACCATCGCCGAGGTGGACGATCAGGGGAAATTTCACCTGAAGGCGACGGTTCCTACTGTGAAAGGCGCGCGCGGCGTTGTTGCCGGCAAAGGCGAAACGGCATACCTGATTGACCCAGCCGAAGGTTGCATTCTCAAGCTAACACATAAGTAACGCAGCGCCCGTCAGCCGCGTTGTCATTGCGCAGCTGCTTTCGACTCGAAGGTCGCAAGCAACGCGGGCAGCACGATCAGCACGAGCGGCAGCGAAAAAACTAGTCCCGAAATAATGGCGATTGCCAATGGCTGCTGCATGGCAGCGCCGTGGCCGATTGCCAGCGCCAGAGGCAACAGCGCCAGGATGGCAGCGAAGGCGGTCATTGAAATCGCGCGCATCCGATTAATTCCAGCGAGGATCAGACGATCGTCGCTGGCGGGCAACGAGCTAAATTCCGAGTAATAAAAAATTGCGATTTCAGTGACGATGCCGACGATCATGGTCATACCCATGCGCGAGGTGATGTTGAACTCGGTGCCCGTGACCCAGAGGCCGATGAAAACTCCGGCGACGGCGAATACGGGGACGAGTAACAGCGCAAATGCGACACGGAAACTTTCGTAAAGAGAAAGCAGCAGCAGAAAAACCAGAATGATCGCGGCGATCAAAATGATGGTGAGACCGCGGAAGGCGATCTGTTGTTGTTCATATAGTCCGCCGAAAGCGTAGAGCACATTATTCGGAATCAGCCGCGAGCTCGCGAGTTTGCCCTTCACTTCGCGAACTGTGGAGCCAAGGTCGCGACCGCTGATGCGCGCGGTCACCGCGACCATGCGTTTAAGATCGTCACGCATAATTTCGGGCGGGCCGCTCAACGGAATGAGTGTGGCTACTCGTTTGAGCGGAAACAAGTGGCCGTCCGGCGCGCGCAAAAGCAGATTGACGATGTTACGCATGGTTTCGCGGGCATCGCGCGGTATCCAAACGCGAATGCCAATTAGTTTCGGCCCCTGTTGAACGTGCGTGGTCACGTTGCCGCTTAAAAAACCAGTGAGCGCTTTGGTGACCGCCTCAGGGTCCATGCCTTCGAGCCCAACCTTCACCCGGTCCACTTGAATGTTGAGGGCGTCGCCTGCGGGCACGATGCCATTTTTTACTTCAACAACACCGCGAACTTTCGAAATCGTGTCGGCCACTTGCGGCGGCAAGGTGCGCAGCAGTTGTTCATCATCGGAATAAAGCTTGATTTCGATTGGTTGCGGCACGCTGGTGAGATCGCCGATCAAATCTTCCATCAACTGCAAAAGTTCGACCTGAAGGCCGGGAATATGTTTCTCGATCTCGTCGCGGACGTCGTTCATGATTTCTTCAATTCCGCGGCGCGGAAATGGTTTCAGGCGAACGAAAAAATCGCCAGTGTTCGCTTCGGTGATGCCGCCGCCGAGCTGCAATCCTGTGCGCCGGGAGTAAGTCTGCACCTCCCGAGTTTGTTGCAAAACTGATTCAACCTGGCGCAACAGACGATCCGTCTCCGCGAGGGAAGTGCCCGGCGGCGAAATGTAATCCAGAATGAAACCGCCTTCGTCCATGACCGGCATAAATCCCGAGCCGACGCTTTTGAATGCGATGAACCCGAGCAACAGAAGCGGCACTAAAAAGACAAGTACGAAGCGCGGCTGGCGGAGAAGCCGCTGCATCTTCTCGCGATAAACTCCGTGCACGCGGCGCGTGAAAGGACCGTGTTCTTCGATCTCAGCATCTTTTCTTTTCAAGAAAGTCGCGCACAAGATGGGCACAGCCAGCCACGCTACGATGAACGAAATGACGAGACTCGCCGCCATTGTGAGGGAAAGCGCCTTGAAAAATGCGCCCGTAACTCCGGACAGAAACGCCAGCGGCGCGAAAATGATGATCGTGGCCGCGGAGGAACCGGCCAGCGGGTTGGTGAATTCACGCGCCGCCTCGAGTACTCGCGAACGCGGATCGCCCTCGCGCGCGCCGCGAACGCGACGCACGATGTGTTCCACCATCACGATTGCATCATCGATAATGAGGCCGACGGCCGCGGCCATTCCGCCAAGGGTCATGATGTTGAAACTCATTTTCAGGACGTAAAGCAGCAGGATGGTGGCCGCGAGCACGGCCGGAACAGTCAAAGTCGCAATTAGCGTGACTTTCCAGTCGCGAAGAAAAATCAGCAGAACAAAAGCGGCGAGAACCATGCCGATCAGAATTGCGTCGCGCGTGCTGTGTTCAGACGCGAGGATGAGATCGCTCTGGTCGTACCAATCCGCAATCTTCACTCCTTCCGGAATTTGTTTCCGTATTTCCCGCAGCTTCGCCTTGATGCCGCGCGCAATTTCCACCGTGTTTCCCGACGGTTGCTGATAAACCTGGAACAGAACTGCATCGTGCCCGTCGGCGGTCACCCGGACCCATTGCGGTTCCGCTGA
>QHOF01000553.1:0-870 GCA_003219335.1 Verrucomicrobiota bacterium
CTGTCCGTTGATGAGATTAGTGAGCCCCTCCCGAACCAGGGGATGATCGTCAATGAGAAAAACGCGACGCTTGGGTCCGATTGGCTTTGAGTTCATTGTGAGCAGCTTAAACCATTGTCGCTCGCAATGCTTAATTTGCAGGTTGCAATTGTTCCCCTCTCACCATTTCGCCGGATTTCAAAACTCGCGCCGATCAACGCTGCACCATGACGCATTAAGCGAAGACCGAGGCCCTGCGAAGAAGGCAGCTTGTCCGGAAATCCAATTCCATCGTCGATGATGGAGAGGGTAAGTTCGGAACCATCCATCGCGAGTCGAATGGCGATCCGCCCGGCACCTGCGTGTTTGGCCGAGTTCATAGCCGCCTCCTGAGCGATTCGATAAAGTTGTGTTGCGACAGCGGAATTGTGGACTGGAACCAACTCTTGCCCGTCAAAAACGCAGTCAACTCGAAATCGTTCTGTAATGTCCTCAGCAAGCCCTTGCAGGCCCACGATTAGACCTTCTGGCTCCAGTTCCAGCGAAAAGAAGCCGCGCGCTAAATTGCGGGTAAGCTCGATCCCTTGTTCGATATAATCGACGAGTTTTTCCGCTTCAGGCACTTCTGGCGCCGACTTTACGGCGAGCTTTTCCTTCAATACCTGAGCCGCGAGCGCCGTCCCAGTCAGATGCTGGCCAAGAGTGTCGTGCAGATCCTGTCCCAGGCGGCGGCGTTCGCGATCCGCCACTTGCGCGATCTCGCGGTCGAGGCGCTCCCGCTCAGCGACCTCGCGTTGTAAGGCCGCCGTCCGTTCATTTACGCGTCGATCTAGCTCACGCATAAGCGTTCGCAATTTCGACAACACGGCCGCAAAAAGCGCATAGGATACA
>QHOF01000553.1:884-3636 GCA_003219335.1 Verrucomicrobiota bacterium
ATATTCCAGAACCGGAGAGCCGGGATCCCAGCTGCAAGGTCCGACACCATCCATACGATCACGCTGGTAATGACAAAGGCGAGACCAAGGACGAGGCCCCCAAACCACGTTGCAACGGAAATCGGCAAAAGATAAAACAAAAGCATCGGGCGCTCGTACCCGGTCGCATAATCTATGTACCCTACCGTCCCTACGAGCAAAAGGCAGACAACCACCAATCCCTTACGGGAAAGTGTGAAGCGGGGAAACCTGCGCCGGTTAGCTATCACCGCATCAAACCTGCTCCAGCGTCGAATCGTTCGCATTTCTGTTACCCTTTACAGAACCCGCATTTGCCCGGTCTCCTGAAACTCGCTATTCGCTCAATAATATATTGAACCGCCGATTAATGCGACCTTCTGGCTTTCCGCAATCTCGGGAGAGGCTTGAAGATTACAAACGAGTCAGCGTAGTTTTTTGCAGCGCGAAAGTGAAACGCCCGCTCGAGGAATTCCAACCACAGGCAAACAACAGCCTGTGCGGCGGATCCTGTCGCCGGCCTCGGTAACCAGCAACGATGTCGTGGGCAGCCCGCCTGTTCGAGGAGCACGGCCATTTCCCTTAAGTCGAACTGCCCATCAGCGTCACTAAAGAAATTTGACCATACCGCGCCAGCCTGATGCAGCTCGTGGCGCGGCACCGTAGCCGCCGTTCCGCGCATGATGAACGACACGCACGTTGGACAACTCCTCAACGAGCCGGTCGCAGATCTCGCCCGTGCGATATTTGCTGCCGTCGTTCACCACAATGATCTCAAAAATTGGAGCAATTTTCGGTTACAGTCCGATATGCGTCCTCAACGACAGTCCGGAGATTTGCCTCTTCGTTAAATGCGGGAAGAACAACCGATAATGATTTCATGACTGTTTGAACTTTTGATTCGAGCACTCGCCCGATTCTGTTCTTTGGAGCGAACAATATTACCTCATACGAGAATCGAAGTTCAAAGTTCTATTCTGCGGAGTCTATCGTGATCATTGCGAGCGGAGAATTGAGCGGGTCATGTTGTCGCTGGCCCATCTACGCCGCAATGGGTTTAGTATGCGGGAGTAAACTTTTTACAGGTCTGCTCTGTTCCTGTTTCTCCTGAGTTGCACGAGTTTGCAATCTGCCAACCGACATCCCGGGCCCGGAGACCGCCTGAGAGATGTCAGGGCTGAACGTACTGCTGCCGGTGACCGAGAGAATGCGGTCACATTCCTGCGTGCCGGAGGGTCGTATCGCGGCTTTTTTGACCTCGCGAAAAATTTCTGAAAAAAAGTCTTGCAAAGTTATGAAAAACTGTCAAAAAGATCTACTTTTCTAATAATCATTAATAATCATGAAGAATTCCCCCCATGAAAAATCCCCCCTGTTTCGCTTCGAACGTCGTACATCGAAAACAATCCAAAGCACCACCTTCCAGAATGCCGGCTTTATCCGGCATGCTGCTAATCCCTAACGAGCTGCTTGCGATCCTGAGAAAATCCTTTTCCCAGGGCCAGAGAATCAACAGGGCAATTGGCGTCCCGTATTTGCGACCACTGGTCGGTTCGCTCTCGGCTATCGTCTCCGCGATTCTGTTCTACGGCTCCAACCACGCCGATGCGCAGGCGCAGGCGCCCCCAATGATCGGGATTATGTATCTAGAAGATGCCGATGCACTCGGAGACCCGATACATAATTGGGGATCTCGCATTGACAAACCCATACGTGCAAGGCATTGCCCTGCGAACGCACTGGAATAGAGTCGAGCCACACGAACACGCAGACGCAAATGACTTTTACTGGGATTATCTCGATCAAGGCGTGGCCTTGGCAGCTGCTCACGGGAAAAAAGTTTCCATTAGTGTACAGGCCGGGGTGGAGACTCCGCAGTGGGTATATGACGCTGGTGCGCCTTTTTTCATGGTAACCGAGCAATATGGTTATTCGTCGATCACCGATGGAGTGACTACTGCCGGATCCACTACGGTGACAAGTGCCGGGGATACCGCCGGCTGGGATTTTCCTGATAGCATTGGGTTACCGATATCGGGAGGCAGCATACCGGCCGGAGCGACTATCGTCACGGTGAATTCAAGCAGCAATGTTACGATTTCTGTGCCCGCGACGCAATCAGCTACCGGAGTTGCAATCACCACCACAATGATTGAGCCGATGCCCCTGCCGTGGGACCCGATATTTCAGCAGAAATGGGGTGCGTTCGTTCAAGCACTTGGCGCGCGCTACGGCAACGCTCCGAATCTAGTCTATGTGACAATGGGTGGCCCGGGTCGGAGACGGGAATCGTATTTCTGTTTTACACCATCTGATATGGACTACTTCATTAATACGCTCGGTGGATTACCGAACTGGGAACGGGGCGTCAAATGGATTATTGATCAATACGGAACTTACTTCCCGAATACGCCATTCATCCTGGCCATGGCGGACCCAATTCCAACGCCCGACGGAGATGATTCCTTAAAAGCGGTGGTTGATTATGGGGTGGCTCAGTATCCTGGTAACCACTTCGGCGTCATGTCGTGCGGCCTTCAATATCCTGGCGGTCCAGACAACGGGTCAATGGGAGCAACGGAGATACCATTATTATGTCCGACTTCGACCGTGGGGTATTGTTTCTACAATACACAAGGTGAGGAGATTGATCCAGTGACCGGACGATTTATGTTAGATTTGGGATTGGAAAGAGGGTTCAACTTTGGCGCACACTTCATCGAAGTCTATGCCG
>QHOF01000016.1 GCA_003219335.1 Verrucomicrobiota bacterium
GTCAGCAAGGAGACATCCTCTTCGCTTAAGTCGATAGACTCTTTGTAGCCAAGCAAATCCTTCAAGTTGGTGCCCCTGCAATATTCCCTCTTTGATCGACCGTGGTAGAGTGATACGCGCCTGCTCACGCGCTACCTTTTCGGATTCTTCGAAGTATTCAAGCTCGTTCTCGTTTGTGTATATAAGAAGATATTGTCTTGGGGTTGGCGTTTTCGCGGAGGCGTCGGCCTTTAACGGTGTGACTCTTGCGACTAACTCATCAAGCGCTCTCAGAAGGTCGTCGCTCACTAAGATTAATTTCCCCTCAAAATCGACGGCTCCTCGACCGTCTTTCTTCGCCTGTGTCGCTGCTTGCCGAAACGTGACCACATGCTCACGGGATGTGAAAAGCACATCCTCGACGGTTCCGTCTGAGTATTGACACTTTAGGCCCGCAGCAAAGCGGGCTCGCTCTCCTCGAATATTCTCAGCATCCTCGAAAATACCGGTCGAACTACGCTGTAAGTAGGGATGCGCAACAAAAGGAAAGTCGCCCACCCCTCTCACGCGTGGTCCAAGTTTGATATCAACTGCGCCGGCGACGCCGTCAAACACTCGGTGCGGGTCTCTCAAGACTTCCGCTTTTTCGACTCCGGCCAAGTGGCGCACCCGTTGCATCCGGCGCAGAACCTCGCGCTGCGTCTCATCCAGAACGACTCGTACACGCCCTCCTTTTTCGTCATCCAATGAGTACACTTCATCAACATCGTCTGAGGCCAGGAATGCTTCGCGCATTTTCTCCTCAGGCGCACCGTCGATTTTTGGTACAAACGTTATTCGCCCGCCATCTTCCACAATGAGATCAAGACCGACCTTCGACGGGACAATAACTCGCTCGCGCCCGAGAAATGCATCGAGCTGAGCGCCGATCCCTTCGGAAAGATCTTTCACTTCAGCGAACCGGACAAACGCTTCACGACTCGCCTTTTTCTGCGGAGGCAAAGAATTGAAACTGTCGATCGCCTCGACCAAACTGAAGGTCTGAAGATCAAGCTGATAGATGGTCGTGCCCCTGCGAACGAAACAACCCTGGCGTTCCAGGTGGACAACCTGTCTTCCGGAATAGAATCGGTAGTAGTAACGGAAGGACGCCGTACCTGGTACGCCCGTTGTGTCAATCTCAGTGGTAAAAGGCGCCCACGCTACCACACTATCAAAGGCGTCGATTCCGTGTTGCGCTTCAAGCTGAGCGAAATGACCGTATTCTATGCGAATGCCGTCCTTTTCAAGCGTCGCCAAACCTAGCTCAACAAGTTGAGGCAACAGGGTAGGTAGAAGCCGACCGAGGCGACTGATTGAAGTATGGGAGCGCAGTTGGCGAACATCTAAAACCCCGATCTGACTTCGGAGCCAAACGCCATCTGGCTCAGAGTGGAAAGCAAGATCATCATTAATCTTAGCTATCGGCCAATTCATCTTCGATCTCAGGGACGAATATCAAACCGCGCCAAAGTTTGTGCTGCTGCTTCCTCCCATCCTGCACCATGCCAAACACTCTTTCGTTGCCGATGCACGATACGCTCATGAGGCAAGTCCCGTCGTCGCAACTTTCGTTGGACAAATAGTTGCGACGTCCAAAAATCGGGAATGATTTTATCGACGTCATTTTTGCGATAAATGTAGCAGGCGTTTCCAGTTTCACTGAACTCGATCGCCAACAGCGGACCAAAGTCCAATAGGAACGCACTTGCGGTTGACCACTCATCCATAGAGCCAACATGACTTAGCTCTAAACCCTTTTCTTTAAGATCACGTTTTAACCGCTCTTTGTCTTCTCGGCGTAACAACGGACGCGATCGAACGATAGAGGTCACATAGCGAAGCCAAAACTCCTTCCGCCCTTGCGGATCTTCGCCCTTTGGAAGTACGCTCTCAAAGAAGAAAACGATATCGAGCTGAGATAGCCATTCGATCACTCTACGTTCCGCCTCGGCTATGCCTGCCCAGTTGAGCCTATTGCGCGGCAGTCGCGGATCGCCCAATCGCGCGTCGTTGAGGATGAAACGTCTTACGGATTCTCTCACATCCTCAGACTGAGTTGTGGCTAGGTGGAGGACTGCTTGGCTAATTTCGTCCTTGAATACATTTTGAACCCATCCGTTCCAGGCAAGCAACTCCTCAAGCAAGTATTGTCGCATTCCCGGGACTCTATCCATTTGGTCGCGGCAGACCTTGGCCGCGTGGCGGACTGCGACTTGGACATAGGCAGATGTTTCATCAGCGATCCCCCAGAATTCGCAATGCTGCTTAATCGGTCGTAGGGTCTCGACCATTTCAGCACCGAATTCTTCCGCGCCTTTGAGACCTAGAATTACACCTGAACCTTCCTTCCATTGAGACAAAAGAGGACTAGTACCCCCATACGTATTTAACCGGTCCCGAACCCGGATAACTACTTGGCTTTTGGCGAACTGTGGCGACCAGTGGGAGTGACACGAGCGCACCAATCCCTGCAAAGAACGCGCGTTTAAGTCTACGTGATTGTGGTCTAAAAAATACTGGAAGGGATCGCTTGTAGCGACATCTGGTTGCCAACATAAATATCGAATCGCCCGACGCTGAAGCTGCTTTGCCTGATCCTCCTGAAAATCCTTCCATTGCTTTACGTATTCTTCCGGACAGTAGATGGACCTTGCGGGCCTTATCTGTCCAAGGGCGATCACGACTTTCCGAAGGTTAGTCAAATATTGTTGAGGTTCCCGGACTGGATTATTAACCCGTTGCGCCAACTCGCGGGCAAAGGTTTGAAGGGAACGAAGCGACTCAGCAAGTTCGTTTTCCGAGGCCATAATCGTTATTATGGGTGTGAACCGGTAACAGAAGAGTGTTGTATGAGAGTCTCACGCAATTCCCTCTCCTCCAGAGACCGGACGCGAATCTTGAATTGCACTCGGCGAATCCGTGCCATATCCTCCTCGCTCAACTCTTGACCTTCAGATTCAGCTTTTCCTCTACCACTTGCAGAGAGAAATGTCGCAAAACATGACTTTTCCCCTGGATCACTAAGTATTCTCAAAGCCTCAATCACAACGGCGGTTGCTCTGTTCTGGCTCAGGGGAATATTGTGTTCATCCGAACCTCTAGGATCAGCATGTCCTTCCACTACGATTGAACTGATGTTTTGCCTAAACCGATCCGAGCATAGCGTGGAAGCCAGTTTAGGAGCGAATTGCTCAAGGAACATCCGGCCATTGGCGAAAATTCTATAGTCATCTGTGGCAAAATTAAGAAAACCCCGAGGAACAATTACTAGGAGGCTCAGAGGATCATTCTTATCGAGTTCGACATCAACACGCTCGTTAGTGTTAGGTGATAAGAATGAGTGAAGTTCCTTCTGGAGTTCAATTAAAATTTCATTACGGATATTTTGACCCTTTGCCCGCGCGTTGTTCAACATCGCAACCAAAAGCAGTATGAATATTACAGCGAGCGAAGTCATGAGATCGGTCAACGAACTGGCTAATCCCGTACCCTCATTATGCGCGGCCATCTGTCTTACCTTTCGCTACCCCGAGGGATTCGTTGAGTTCTTCCAAAAACTCACCTAACGCATCTGCTGAGCTTTTAAGGTTGTTCGCCGCGTTTGAAAAGTGTTCATCCGCTACTGCAACCAACTTCTCATATCCTTGTGTTGTTAAGTCCATGTGCGACCTAAGGTCCCTCGTTATTGTGTCTAAAAGGTCACGGGCAACCCTTTCAGTCTGGGTAAAAACGTTTTTGTACTGCTCCATACTGCTATGAATAGACACCCACATTTCCTTTTGCCCACGGTTTCCTTCCGCGAGTTGCTCCAGTTGAGAAGCAGCGTAAGCGGCGACCTGCTGCACAGCTTTTTGAGCTTCCTGCATCGTATGCGTTGCACCTGCGGCTGCAATAGAGATTGCGCTCACCTCACCGGCAATCTTTCGCAAATCCCCGTTCAAAGCCGTGTATTGCCCGAGTGAGTCGTTAAAGAGAGTCAGCGCGGCAACAAGCGCGTTCTCTACATCCTTCACGTTCTGCAGATGGCTGTCATGTTGCTTAACAAGCTGTTCAAGCTGTTGGGCACTTTTGGCCGACCAAGTTCCAGCCTGCTCGACCACAACTGAGGCTGCACTGGTCGCCTTGTTGGTATTCTCTTGCATTGTATTGGCCATGGATTGCCCTAGTTCAGTAACCCTTGTGGACAGTTCGTGAACTACGCCTGTTAACGTTGCTGCCATGCGATTCACTGATGTACCCGCTGTCTCATTCATTTGGACCATGAACTGCCGTAGCACCGCAGTGAGGTCTTCAACCTGACTTCTTCCAAGCGCCATCTGCTCAGCAGTCGAAGTTTTCGCCATGTTAACCAGATCATTAAGCGCAGACTGCGTCATCTGAGACTGAGCGTTCATATTCTCGAGGAGCCGCGCCGTGCCACCCAGAGATTCCGTGACCTTCCCGAACTCGTCCATCGCATTGCCGGTAAGCGATTCTTTGAACCGCTCTCCCATCCCTTCAAGGGATACTGTGATGGACCGCTCGAGGTTCCGGAGCAACCCTTCCACTGAGCCGGTTATCGATTCCTGTTTCTGTGCTTCGGTAGCCCGCATCAACCGGTTCAACTCCTCGACAGCGTCCACCATCTTCTGAGTCGTGGGTCCCATACTCTCACTGAAGCTTTGTTTAAGCTTCAAAGACAAATCGGCATTGAAAGATCGAAATGTGAGTGACTGCTCGGCAATGTCCCGGTGAATCTCCGCAAGAACGCGTACCGTCGAGAGCCGTGGTATAAGCACGTCAATTGCTCCCACGAGACGCATCCTAGCCTTAGCGAGGCGATGAAGTAGTGGCTTTTCGAAGAGTAAGAAAATGGTTGCCGCTAACAACGCCGCAATCGAAGAAACGAATTTTCCAGAAAGTCCCTGAATGAGGAGACCCAAGCCTTCAACCTGATTATTCTGACCAATCCTAACATCAAGTAGCGCAACGAGGATGGCCAAAAACGTAAAGAGAAGCCCAGTCCCGGTTACTATTCCAGGCATGGCTGTATAGAAGCCAAGATTAAGGCGGCCTTCGAATAAGACAGATTCACTAAAGACAATTTCTGCACTATCGGAAACCCAATATTCCTCTTCGCCGGAAGCATTCCTTCGCCCCACGATCAGGGAGTTGAAAGCATTCCAGGCTGCCGTGAGTGAGGTGACTCTCGAGAAGATCTGTACCAAGCTCTCGTATGCAGCGGCTGAGAGCCCGCGACCGGGGGCGATGGCGTTTTTTGTCCGTAGCTGGTCGATCGATGTGACAGTGCTCTCCAGTGTACGGGAATCTCTTATGACGAGCCACCATAGGTAAACCAGCGCGCACAACGGCAGCACCAGCAGCACGCAGGCCGCCCACCAAGTAAAGGTCGGTGCGTCTATACCCCCGTATTCGCTGTGGTGCTTTAAAAGTTCAATCAGAGTCATTCGTTCACGCTCTCCGGACTGTCGACGAGATCAAGCCGATGACAAAACCAATCTGCGCCAAGTTGCGGGATCAAAGAGGTTACGACATAGGTACCAGTCAACATGGCCCGCAGTTCAGCTCAAAACCCCGGCTAATTAGCTAGCTAGATATTGTAAGAGCTATAGGATTCGCGCGTCAAATGGTATTTTCGTGGATGTTTTGGGGTTTGACATGAAAGGTTTCGGGTTTGGGGTGGTTTAGAGTCTGATATAGCGATCATTACTATCCTTTCCCGGACTCGCGGCTAAAATCTCAACGAGACTGGGGAACGGAATTACTCTGCAAATGGAAAAACACCGGGGCCAGGCCTTGCAATCATACGTGCCGCAATTGCCAAAGCCGACCCAGAACGGGCTTGGGTCCGCGTCAACTGCAGGCCATCGTGAATCGGATGTCGAAGAGTTAAAGCGGCTCAGGCTAATTTTCCGTTGTTACCCCCGGGTTATGCTGTGATAGAGGCGCTTTTCGCCCCGGGAATAGGCTATGTTCCCCGGCGGTTACCGAACAACTCGATGTGAAGCCGGGGGGTAAAGCCGTAGCCATGTTTCTTGCACAGCTCCACAATCCACCGAGCCTTGTTACGCAACTTCTTCGTCGTCTTACCTTGCGCCATGATCAAAACGCGCGCTGAATCTACGTTCTTCAGTCGGCTGAGAATTTCTCGGATCTCTTTGAAATCCATTCTCTGATCCGCAACGAATTTGAGCTGGTAATCGTACCCATCGATAAATTTCTGGATGACCTCCAAGTTAAGCCGTCGTTTTTCGTGCATTTCAGCGAACTTACCTTGCTGTTTTTGCCAAGGGGTCGAATTGGCGAGCTTGGGACTGAGCGAAACGAGATCACACGCCACGGGCTTGAAAATCGTCGCCGCGGTTTCGATCGTTATATGAGCCC
>QHOF01000554.1:0-561 GCA_003219335.1 Verrucomicrobiota bacterium
CGACGCAGATACGTCGTCACAGGTTCAACCGGCGATTCGCCGACATGATTATCATCGCGGCTTGAACTTGGCCAAAAAGATCGTTGGCGAAGACCGGGACGATTACTATGGGCATCGTATCTGGGATTTATTATCCCCAACTCGAAAAACTAAATCAAGCCGAACTGGAATACTCGCGGGCGTACGAGTTATCAGCGAAAGATCTGAAAGCCAGGCTGGAGGCAGTCCTGGATCGGCGGGCCAGCCAAAGCCAGATTGGGCCCATGCGAAGAGTAGCCATCGATCAATGTAGCGCCGGATTTATTTAGTGGAGCCGTAAGGTGGCAATTCGGAAGAAGTCCTGGGTTGTATAATAATCGACAGGCAAATCGCAAAAGAGCAGTCTGTCTCTTAGTCTTTCTCGGCGTCATGGTCACGATTCGCGCGTATTCGAATCAAGCGGAAGCTGCGATGACGAAATCGCTCCTGGATAGTCGTGATATCTTTTGCACGCTCGCCGATGAGAATGTGAATCTTTATGGCGGGTTTTCGGATGTCGGACACGCGCCCGAAGATCAATCA
>QHOF01000554.1:583-2865 GCA_003219335.1 Verrucomicrobiota bacterium
CCGTGCTGGCCCTGCACGTTGATCAGCAGCCAATCGTCCCTCTGGCGAAGTCGCGTACTCGCCCTGCAAAATCTGTATTGACTCCGGCAAGCTAAATGATAGCATCGGACCCAGCCAAGTTGATTAGGCGTCTCCCGAGAGCTCCACCTGGTCTTCTTTCCGCAGGGTTAACGGTGAACGAAGGCTTCGCTCGCATAACTAAAACATCTGCATGCCGGGCCAAAGTCAGAGTTTTTCCAGATTCGGAAGATTTCCCAAAACTTCAGGCCGGAAAATTCGGAGAAGAATACCGAAACGAATAAACATTTGAACACAATAACCAATATCATTTATGCTGCGCTCGCGCTGTTCGCGTTCGCCTGCTTTGCGCCCGCCGCGCCAATCGACGCGACATTGTATACCAGGTACCACGCAGACCCGAATCAGACCATCGTTAACTGGAATGTGTGCGGTTCTCTGCCGGGCTCAAGCGGCTGCTATGGCTCCGGAACCCTAGGCCCGTTCGGAAGGGTTGGAGCACTGATGGAAGGCGAGCCAAAGACAGACCGCATTGCGAATACTGTCACTCGCGCCATTTATGTCTTGGAAGGTCGTGCTCTACGTTTATACAAAGGTCGACACGATTACCACAGATTCCGATACGGTTACCGTTACTCTATCCCAAACAATCAGTCTGCCTCTGATTGGTGGCTTTGGTGGCCGTCCGAACCAGACACCGATGGCAGCCAATAAGCAATTCCTTTTCATTGGAACAAGCCGGCGCCCCGAGGCGGTTGCGATCAACAAGCGTACCTTTAGCGTCACCCAGCATGGCGTCTCGCCGCCCATAAATATTTTTTCAATTACGGCCAATGATTATGGCTACGTGACTCTGTCATTTGGAAGCTTTGACAGTTCTGACACTGCCTTTATTGTGGTTGGCCCGGACGGCAGCGTTGTGGAAGAGGCCGATGGATCGCAGTTCATGTTGAATACTGATCAGGCGATCAGAGTTACATCTGTGCGCGCGGGGATTCAGAGACCTGGGGACACGGTGACTCCTGATCTTCTCCGGCTTCCCCGGTTCCGCTCTCGACACGATCAGCAAGAGCCCGTCCCAGCTGCGCCCGCTGCGCCAATCGACGCGACGTTGTATACCAGGTACCACATTTTAGACCCGGATCACACCAGCGTTGGCTGGAATGTGTGCGGTTCTCTGCCGGGCTCAAGCGGGTGCTATGGCTCCGGGACCCTGGGCCCATTCGGAAGGGTCGGCGCACTGTTGGAAGGCGAACCAAAGACAGACCGCAGTGCGAATACCGTCACTCGTGCCATTTATGTCTTGGATCACCTTAGTGGCCCCAATCAGGACCAGGTCGTGCTCTACATTTATACAAAGGTCGACACGATTACCACGGATTCCGATACGGTTACCGTTACTCTATCCCAAACAATCAGTTTGCCTTTGGTGGGTGGCCTTTTGGCCCACCCAGCCATGGCAGCCAATAATCAATTCCTTTTCGTTGGAACAGACCAGAGCCCGTACGCGGTTGAGATCGACAAGCAAACCTTTAGCGTCACCCAGGTTGGCGGCGGGTTCTCGCCGCCCATCAACGTTTATGGAATTTTGACTAATCAATATGGCTACGTGACTCTATCATTTGGAAGCTTTAGGACTTCTCACACTGGCTTTAATGTGATCGGCCCGGACGGCAGCGATGAGGAAGATGGCGTTGGATCGCAATTCATGGCCAATATTGTAGACGGGGTCCTGCTTCGGCCGTAGCTGGGCGGCGATGTTCTTGTATTTGAATCCGCGCACTTCTGCGAGGAACTGATCGGACAGGGTGCTGGTGTCGGGCTGCTTCAGTCCGGCGGCTTGGAAGACGTCGATAATCTCGCCTTCCGGTGCGATTGCTTTCGCCACCAATTGCCTGACCGCGTGCCTCTGCGTCAGTTGGTCGGCTTCGTAATTTCCTCGTCCCTGCAGCAGCGAGCGCCCACCTCAATACCGTGTCAACAATGCCTCGCGTAATGCGAATTCAACGGACTTACAGGCAATTGGCAAGCACATCAAACGCGAGCTGACAAATGACGCGGCTGCTTTCTCGGACAGCTCTCAGCTGGCTTGAAATCCAAGTGCGAAATGCCGGGACGGTGCGCATCGATGGTGTGAGCAATTTGGCGAGGGCAATCCAAGTATCGTGCGCGGTGACCTTTTGAACAGCAGCGAAAACAAGCTTCCGACATTCGTGATCTGTTTGAAGTCGCCCGCGCACTGCCGCGATTTCATATCGCGGCTC
>QHOF01000554.1:2891-3473 GCA_003219335.1 Verrucomicrobiota bacterium
GTAACGCACTACATATTTTGCCATGAGTGCTGCGTCTGCTTTCGACGCGAACAACCACGCACTCACTGGCTTGTCAGCGTCAATTAGTTCGGGCAATTTCCCTAGCGCGGCGAGTGGCAGCGTTTCCGGCCAGCCTCGACACAAAGCGACTAAGGCGACGTCGTGAAGCAGCGAATTTGCAATGGATTGCATGACTTTTCACTGATTCAACGTCGAGTTACTGTCCAGCGCTAATGGCGTTATCGAACACCTTCGTTTGGGCAAGGGCATAGCTTCCCTTTCCCGCTTTTGCCAACTCAATCGCGATCATCGCTTTGTTGAGATCACCGGCTGAATGTTCAGGATTACGTTTACCACCGTTGTCACGACCAAATCGTCGCGCGGAACTGATCCGGAAATGGCTCAGCACTTTGTCCTGTCGGCGTTGAACACCCCTACCGCCGATCAGTGCCTTGATCCAAGTGCCGAGATCGTCGGCGATGGAAATGATACCCCCAGCGGCTGCGGCTCCTTATTTCCAAGTCAAATTCTTTTTCAATTTGGCACTGGCATCGGCCAATACTTCCTGTTGTTTTGGATCGA
>QHOF01000046.1:0-343 GCA_003219335.1 Verrucomicrobiota bacterium
GAGGAATCTCTGATTATTTAAAAAGGCCAACAGTAAGAGATGTCTCGACTCCGCTCGACATGACAGAAGTCGGGTTTCCGCGAAATCCCTTCCGAAACTCATCCTTGTGTTCAGGGTTAAATAGCGTGAAAGTCAAAGAGGAGCCTTCAAAACTATGAAAATGTCGAAAATAATGAAGCCGTCGGCCGTGCTATTGATATTGTCGGTTATCGCAACTGCTGCATTCGCGGGCCCGCAGAGGGTCGAGCAGGCGCCACCGCAAAAGGGCGAGCGTTATGCGTACGTTTGGGTGCTGGGTTCGAGGATTCCGCAGAAAGTGAAAATTAGCCCAATCGGGACGCCG
>QHOF01000046.1:512-12585 GCA_003219335.1 Verrucomicrobiota bacterium
CGCTAGCTCAGGATAAACTCAGCGCAGTCGAGAATGGAGGGGCTGGGAAGCCGCGACATGGACGGGAAGGCCGAAGGCTGAGCGAAAGGGAAGTGAGCGAATCAAATCTCTCACCGTCATCCGCTCTTAGTGACAAAAGAGGCCCGATCAGTCTCAGCGTGGCGTCGAAGCGCGCTCTGTTTCCGTGGCTAACGCGAAGCGAAGATTTTCCGCTGCTTCCGCGTCATCCGGATTTAAACGCAATGCTTCCTTGAATTGAGCAATCGCGTCTGACGTTTGGCCCAGCCGGAAATAAACGGCGCCAAGAGCACTATGTACCGGTGCTTTGGGATCGAGGCGCGCGGTTTCCTCGTAATGCCGCTTCGCACCCTCGTAGTCGCCTTTCACATACAGCACTCTGCCGAGATAATAATGCGCTTCCGGATGGTTTGGGTTGTGCTTTAATGCCGCCTCAAATTCCGGAATGGCTTGGTCGGGCTTTCCTTCCCGGAAAAGAAACATTGCGTACTCGTAATGGTTTCGCCCGGATTTTGCTGCAAAACGGATAGCAGTTAGGTGCTCAGCGCCTGCTTTCTCCTTCAGGCCGAGCTGTTCCAGAACGCGGCCATACTCGGAGTGATATTCGCCATTGCGCGGGTCGCTGTGTAAGGCCTCCTCCAGTTCGCTGCGGGCTTCATTCAGTTGCGATTGCGCGGCGAGAACCTGGCCGAGGTGAAAATGTGGTTCCTTCTGCTTGGGATTTAGGCGGAGCGCGATTCTGTACTCTTCTGCCGCTTCATCGAGGCGGTCTGCCTTATGCAAAGCAAAGCCGTACTTCCAGTGGGCGCGAGCGCTGTTCGGCAAATCGGATGCGATCCGTGCTGTTTGTTCGACTTCGGACATGTTGCTCCGTGTTTGCCCGATCCAGAGTGCGCCGAGCGGTATCAGAAAAACTCCAACCCATTTCAACCCATGCAGCGCCCAACCGGGCAGGAATTCACGTGAAGGCGGGGATGTTTCTCCGGCGGCGAGACCTAGATTCTCGCGCGTCGTGCGGTCGCGCACTTTCCAGATGAATCCGTCGTAATAAAAATGAAGGAGACCTGACGCCGCGACTACGCCGGTGAGCACGCGCTTCACGGTTTCGATCTCCAGATGGGAATTGAAATAGCCTAGGGAACCGTAGGCAAAAACAAGCCCGACGTAGAGACCAATCAGTGAACCGCTTCTTCGAAAAACAAAGCGCATAAAACCGCCGATGGAGCTGTCCTTTTCGACACGGTTGCGATTGTAAATCCAGACCAGCGAAAGGTACTGCACATCGTGATAGACTTCGAAAAGAGCGATGCCTGCCAGAATGTTGGTGACACCGTTATTGCAGTACCACCACAAAGCGATGGTCGTGCTTTACCGGATTGGGGCGTTTCCCGTCCGCCCACATCCGGGAAAAATTGAACAGGAACAAGACCGCAACTGTGATGGCAATGGCAATGACGATTTGCTGCCCATTGTGGAGGAGCGACGGCGGAATGAATGGTCCACCACTGGCGTAATACGTTTCGAGCGTGTCGGCCATGCGTTGCGGTGAAAGGAGGACGGCCGCGGCGAACCAGGTGGCACACGTCGCAAAGTCGAGCCGGCGCGTCAGCGCGGCGAACGAGCCGGTCTTCGCGTCGTAGATTCTACAAAAACCGTAGGTCTGCATCATCCCATGCCAGACGCCCCAGAAGAAGACAATCAGAATGATTCCCTTGAGGTCCCACCAGTAAAAAGCAACGCAAACTGATACCAGAAAAATCGGCGCAAAAATAAAGCGCCAGCGGAAACGTCTGAACAAAGCGCGATCCCCGTACGCGCGGATCATTCCCGGGAGATGGTGGCCCATTGCGCCAAATGCCGCCACGAAAACGTAAATGTCTTGTGCACTCCAGCGCGCCTGGGCCAGCAGAAACATCGGCACCAGAAAAAGCGGTGTGCCGACGTACAGAATCAGGTCGCGCCAACTATCGAGAATCCAAAGCTTCTTTTTCGGCGCTGCGACTGGCGCAGCGGGGACAGTTTGTGGCCGTGAAAATGCGCTGAGGAGCTGCATTGGTCTGAGCGCCAAGTGTCTCTTAACTCGGTGAGAAAATCAATACTGGAGTTTTGTTTTTGTGGGACACGTTCTGCAGAAAGCAGCCAAGTGGAAAAGCAGAATTGTAAACGCCTGAGACCTCGCTCTCAAAGCTCACCGCGAACTATCTTAAAAACGATTGTGCCATCGGCTACCCCTTGCAGCATGTCCGTCCCGGGACCGCTGCCAAACACCACGACGTCGTCCACTGTGGGCAGCGCTGATTTTGTGTAGAGCGCAGCTGGTTCCAGCGTTTGTTCTGGTTGTACATTCTGGGCGTTATTCGGCACGGTCGCTGCCCCATAAGACCTTGTGCCGTGGGGACCGGTTGCCCAGGTAATCCAAGGTTGGCCCGCAGAATTAAGCCCGAGCAGCGCGATGCCGCTGTCTTGCCGAAATGGGAAACCATTCAAAGTCATGCCACCAATTGCGACATCGCCGCAGACAATGATCGTCGATTTTTGTCCCGCATAACGTCGCGCAAGGGCCACTGCGCGATCCAATTCAAGCGTTTGCAAGAGCGTCCTTTCGGCGTTGTTTTCCTGGGCTGCTTTTCGCATCAGACCGGCATCAACTACGAGCAGGTAACCACCGGCATTGTATTGCAGCAATTGGATTGCTCGCCGCACCATGTCCGAAAGACTCGGTTGCTGGCCGCGTTCCTCGACCTGGTTTGCGAAGGCGAGCTCCGCATTGCTAAATGCGCCGAAAAGCTTCGCCTGGCGCCATGCCGGGATCGCCTCCAGCTCGGCCCGAGTGCGAACGATGTCAAAACCGTTGCCGCGAAGTTCCAGCAAAAGATCGCGTCCGTCCTGTCTCTCGCCGCCCTTTTTAGCGGGAAGAAATTCCGCCGCGCCGCCGCCCATTGCGACGTCGATCTTTCCTCCATCCACGAACTCGGCCGCAATCTTCTCGATATCATTCGGATCGACTGGATGCGCGTAAAAAGCGGCGCTTGTAGGATCGGTCAAACTCGCGTCCGTCACCAAACCAGTGGCGCGTCCATAGTCGCGGGCTAACTCGATGATGCTTGCCATGGGTTTTTTATCGCCATTAAGCGCGACTACGCCGTTAGGCACCCTGGTGCCTGTCGCAATTGCAGTGGCCGCAGCCGCGCTATCTGGAGCCGCGAAATCTTTCGAATAGTTCGTCAGCAAAGCCATATTCGGCATCGAATCCAGGTTCAGGTGTGTGCCTGCTCCTCCCGCATAAACGCGCGTTGACGCCAGTCGATCTGACGCTAGGCCTTCGCCGATAAATAAAATAATTCCGAACGGTTTCCGGATGACCCAGTGCTGAAAATAAAGAACACCTAACCCGGCAAAAACGAGGAGACAGAAAAGCGCGAGCAACTGGTTGCGCCATTTCACGAGGCCGATCTAGGCGCGCGCGGTTCGCGTTGTCAATCCCGCAAGCACGTAAAACTGCTTGTCGATTTTCTCATTCATCGGCAAAGTGCGCGAGGTATGGCTGGCCCGGTGATGCTGATCATTCGCGACGGCTGGGGCATCAATGCCGGTGGCCGGGACAAGCGCAAAGAGAATGGAGACGCCACGCTGCTGGCATCAACACCATTTCACGACAAACTCTATCGCGATTATCCATGGAGCAGGCTAAGCGCCAGCGGCAAGGATGTTGGCTTGCCCGATGGCCAAATGGGCAACTCGGAAGTTGGCCATCTGAACTTGGGAGCCGGCAGAATCGTTGATCAAGACCTGACGCGAATTAACAAAGCGATCGAAGAAGGCGAACTAACGCGCAACCAGGTGCTGCAGGAAGCCTTCGCAGCTGCGCGCGGCCACCGGCTTCATTTGCTGGGACTGGTTTCCGACGGCGGTGTGCACAGCCATTGTTCGCACATGATCGCGCTGGCGAACGCTGCGCGCGAAGCAGGTGTTCGAGAAATCTTCGTCCACGCTTTTACCGATGGACGAGACACTTCTCCCACTGGCGGCACTGGCTTTTTGAGGACATGCGAAAAGGAACTTAAGAAGAGTAGTGCTAAGATCGTTACGGTGATTGGCCGCTATTTCGCGATGGATCGGGACCGGCGATGGGACCGCACCAAAAAAGCGTGGGACGCGATCGTTCTTGGTCGCGGTGAAATCTGCGATTCATCGCCTTCCGCCGCAGTGGATCGACAATATCAAAACGGCAAAACGGACGAGTTCATGCCGCCGTTGATTTTCTCCCACGCCAACGAGCAGCGCGTGCGCGACGGCGACTCAGTTTTGTTTTTCAATTTCCGCGCCGACCGGGCGAGACAATTGTCGCAAGCTTTCCTGCTAAAAGATTTCGATGGGTTCGACCGCGAAGTATGGCCGCAAGTGCATTTCGTCTCGCTCACGCAGTACGATGTTCGCTATTCTTCCCCGTTCATTTTTGCGCCCGAAGAACTCAAAAATATTTTGGGCGAAGTGGTGAGCGCCGCCGGAAAAAGGCAATTGCGCATTGCAGAGACCGAAAAATACGCGCATGTCACTTACTTTTTTAATGGCGGAATCGAGAAACCATTTCCAGGCGAAGACCGGAGGCTCATCCCGTCGCCCAAAGTGGCGACGTACGATTTGAAACCGGAGATGAGCGCCTTCGAAGTGACTGATGAACTGCTCGTGCGCATGGCGAATTACGACTTGATCATCCTCAACTTTGCCAATCCCGACATGGTCGGCCACACCGGCGTTGTCGAAGCCGGCATCAAAGCGGTTGAGACGGTGGACGAATGCACAGCGCGAATTATTTCAAAACTTCTCGAACTTGACGGCAAATGCCTGGTCACCGCCGACCACGGAAATTGCGAACAGATGCGGAATCCCGATGGCTCACCCAACACCGCTCACACCAGCAATCTTGTCCATTTCATTTACGTGGCGAAAGATGCACCAAAGTTTCGTTGCGAAGACGGGATCCTGGCCGATGTCGCGCCGACGCTTCTCTTTCTGCTCGGGCTCCCGCAGCCAAAAGAGATGACCGGTCACAATTTATTTGTGCCCGTCTAGAGCTGGCTGCCCATCACCAGGATCATGCATTTTTCGATTTAGAGCTCGCGTCCCAGCCACGGCGATTCGATGCAAAAGGCGAACGCGATTCTCTTCCGGGGTTTCGTGCCAGATTGGTTTGCGCACGAGTGTGAGCGCGCCGTTTGATTCCACGAGCGCGCCCCAGCCTGCTGGGATTTCCGGATCGCGCGCGAAATAACTCCTCAGGCAGAACAAGGAAAAACAAATTCGCGCAGCGGTAGCGAATTAATTTGTCGAACTTGGTGCAATCGTAGAGGCGATTTTGCAGCGCGCGCAGCTCGCGCAAGAGACGTGCGTAACCGCGGTGACCGATCGCGATGAAGTTCTCCGAATCGAACTCGGGGAAAAGCGAATCACCATTCCGCAGGCTCGGATAGTGGACGCGCAAGCGGGTTTCGACAATTTGGCGGCGTTTACAGATCGCTTCGAGCCGCCGGTGCGCAGTATCGGTGTGACAATTGTCGCGCCGCAAGTCGCAGAGCGCTTGTTTGCATTCGAAGATCGCTGCCGGTCCGATGCTTTTTCCTCGAGGTCGATAAGCGGCTATGTCGGCACACTTCCATCGCGCACGCGGAGTATCCCTGCGTCTGCGCCCACAGGAACGCGAGCCGCTTCAATCGGGCATGCCGCGCGGTCTCGCCATTGGCGCTTGTTACTCTTGCAGCCATTTCGCAAGTTCGCGTGCCCAGTAGGTGATGATGATGTTCGCGCCTGCGCGTTTGAGAGCGGTCATAATTTCGAGAACGGCGGCGCGCTCCTCCAACAGCCTTTTTTCGACAGCGCTTTTGACCATCGCGTATTCACCGCTGACATGATAAACAGCCGTCGGTTTGCCAAAGCGCTCATGGACGCGCCATAAGATATCGAGGTAGGGCAACGCAGGTTTAACCATCACGATGTCCGCGCCTTCATCGATATCCAGGGCCACCTCGCGCAGCGCTTCACTCGCGTTGGCGATATCCATCTGGTAAGAACGACGATCCCCAAACCGCGGCGGACTTTCGGCTGCCTCGCGGAATGGTCCGTAAAACGACGATGCAAATTTGGCGGCGTAACTGATGATACCGGTTTGGTCGAACCCCGCGGAATCGAGCGCCTCGCGAATGGCGCCTATGCGCCCATCCATCATGTCGCTCGGCGCGACCATGTCGGCGCCCGCTGCTGCGTGAGAAAGCGACGTCTTCACCAGCAGTTCGACGGTCTCGTCATTGAGCACGTGGAAATGATCTCCGTCGATCCGGGTGACGCCGCAGTGACCATGGCTCATGTACTCGCACAGGCAGACATCGGTGATGGCGACTAGCTCGGGGCATTTCGATTTCATCGCACGCAGCGCTTTTTGAATAACGCCGCTTTCTGCATAAGCGCCGCTGGCCTGTTCGTCTTTCTGTTCCGGAATGCCGAAAAGCAGGACAGCTTGTACTCCAAGATCCTGAGCAGCACGCGCTTCATCGGCAATCTCTTTCACAGACAACTGAAAGACTCCGGGCATGCTGGCGATCGGCCGGCGGTGATCCAATTTTTCACTTACAAACAGCGGGAGAATGAAATCGTGGACGCTCAATTGCGTCTCGCGGACGAGATTTCGCAGAGCAGGAGAACGCCGCAAGCGGCGCGGGCGATGCACCAATCTTCTCATGAGGCGAAGGGTACGCATTGTGAAACTCCGTCGCAAGCAGGAGCAGCAACGGCGTCGTCTTGGTGTGCGCGGACATGTCCGCACTTTGAACCTTTGGTAGGGACGCCGCGCTGCGGCGTCCGGTCGGCGCAGCGCGCCAACCCTACCAACCAAGGGTGACCAGGCTTGACGCGGGAGAATGTTCCATGTAGCGCGTGCTTGAGATTCGGCTCGGTATGACTCGCCCGGTTTCCACACCAACGACCGACTATTTGTTGATCGATATCAGTAATTCGTACGCCAAGTTTGCGTTTGCCTCGACAAAGCGAGTCGCGGCTCCTGTCCGGATCGCTACCAGCAAGCTTTCAAGCGGTGTGATCTCTGGATTTCTTCGACAACGAGAGGTGCGGAAGGTGGTCGTCTCGTCTGTTGTGCCGGCAAAAAACTCCGTGATCTCGAAGGCTGCACAAAAAAAAGCGCCGGTGCTCTGGCTGAACTGGAAGTTGAAGCTGGGCGTGGGAATTGATTATCCTAGGCCGCAATCGATCGGCGCGGACCGGCTGGCAAACGCTGCGGCAGTTGCAGAGCTCTTAGGAGTTCCAGCGATCGTCGTGGATTTCGGCACCGCGGTAACTTTCGACATCGTTTCCGAGCGCCGCACCTACATCGGCGGCGTAATCGCGCCAGGACTCGAAGCGATGACTAACTTTCTTTACCAACGAACGGCCCTCCTGCCCAGGCTTTCGTTGAAAGAGCCGCGACGCGCAGTGGGGAAATCGACAATCAAAGCGATGTTATCTGGCGCTGTGTTCGGATATCGCGGATTGGTTCGGGAAATCCTGGGACGAATTAAATCCGAGCAGTTTCCCCGCAGAAAGGTTTGCGTCGTAGCGACAGGGGGTTACGCGCGCCTGATTGGCGGGCGGTTGTCGGAGATCGGCGTGATTCGTCCACACCTCACTTTGGAAGGGTTGCGAATCGTGGCCAATCTCAACGGTTGACCGTGGATGAGGCAATCAGGCCGGCGCGCGTTTTTCCGAAGGCCGCTGAAAAATCTCTTCGCAAGAGCAACTTTCCACTTGTCAGATGCCTGAAAAAGGCTTCAATCGCTACTTCATGAGAGTAAAGGGGATGGCGGTGGCCGCGCTGGTGCTTGGCTCGTTCGCAGCAAACTCATTTGCAGCGGATAATGTCGCGCCAACTAAAGCCGAGCTGGAAGAAATGTACAACGCGGCGTATCGCGCGTTCGATTCAAAGAAATTTTCGGAGGCGTTAAAGGAACTCGATGCCATCGATGCGCGCCAGTCTGATCTTGCCGCGTCAAAAAATTTGCGCGGGGTCATCCTGATGCGACAAGGCAACTACGATAAAGCGGAAACCGCGTTGCAGGAAGCGGCCCGAATCGATCCGAAGTTTTGGAATGCGCGCTTCAATCTGGCGGAGATCCCGTTTCTCAAAAAAGATTGGGCGGAAGCGAGGAAACGCTTTGAGAAACTACTCTCAAGTGGGGAATCCGATTTGGCAAAGGAAGCTTCGCAGCTGATCCAATACAAAATTCTTCTGACCTACCTGCTGGAGGGCAACGGGAACAGGATGGATTCGATTCTGGCCAAGCTGGAGCTTTCGCCCGATACCCCGGCCGTTGACTATGTGAAGGCAGCCGTCGCACTTCAACAGAAGAATCAGGAGGAAGCGAAGGATTGGATCAGCGCAGCGGAAAAGAATTTCTCACCGCAGCTGAACAAACTTTTCGCCGAATCACTTTATGAAGTCGGATGGCTCGAAAAACCGGCCGGCGAAGAACGGCCGTCCCTGCCGCTCATGACAGCCGCCGAGCGCTCGGAAAAGACGAAGGCCGTCGCGCGTTCCAAATTCGAGCAAGCGCAGCAAGTCCTCCGGCAGCGGGATTTCGCAACGGCACTTAAATTGATTGATGAGGCGGACAAGGCGAACCCAAATCAACCGGCGACACTTAATTTGCGTGGCGAGATTCTCATGCAGCAGCAGCAATTTGACGAGGCCGAAGCGGCATTTAAGAAGGCAGCCAAGCTGGACCCGAAATTTCGCGAAGCGCAATACAACCTCGCTCAGGTTCCCTTTAAGAAGAAAGAATACGCAAAGGCGCGGGAGCGTTTCGAGACATTATACAACCGAACTCCCGGGGGCGACAAAAACCAGGCGGCCGAGCTTATTAAATTCAAGATTTACATGACGCTTTTGCTCGAGGGAAAAGAGAGCCGCGCCCACGCGATGATGGAGGAGTTTCAATTTACCGGAGATACCCCGGCGCTTTATTACGCCCAGGCGGCGTGGGAGTATAAGCATAACAATCCGGAGAAGGCCGCCGATTGGACCAATTCGGCTAACAAGATTTATTCGCCCGCGCTCAACACTGTTTTTGCTGACGCTTTTTACGATGTCGGTTGGATGCAACGGCCGGAGGGTACCGCGCCTGCCCTGGCGTTCGACACAACAAATGCCGGTGTGTCCCAAGCGGAGGGCGTTCCGGCGGTCGAGCCTAGTCCTATCCCCGACGGAGGGTCCGCTGCAGACAAACAGGGCCACGCGTCGAAGGGAGAAACGTTTGCTTTGGACGCGGGGGCGAAGGGGCCAAATGCCGGAATGGAAATTGCCGGCGCAGGCGCAGCAGCTAACCAGCCTGCTCTTTCCGCCTCGAGCGAGCCGGCTGGGGAACTCAGCTCTCAGTCGGCACAGCCGGCATCGGAATCGCCTTCAGCTGGCGGCGAATCGACAACTGCGCTGAAAGCTGCCGGGCCTGAGACGCAGAATGCTTCGTCTGCTTCCAAGGATCAAAATAATCAACAGCCCGTTGGTCAAACAAGTCCGGCCGAGAAATCCGCTGCAGGAACTCCGCCTGCCAAAGTCTCGGCGTCCAATGTTGCCGGCTTGGCGAGCCGAAGACTGTGGGTTGTCGGCGGATTACTGTTAATGGCCATGCTGCTGCTGGCCTTGGCTATTGTGCCCCCGTTTCGCCGTTATACCTTCACCGTACCGGGCTACTCGCGGCCGGGACCTGCTGCCGGCGCTTCAATATTCAAGCCGACAGTGGCGCCAACGCAAAAGGATAACGCACAAGGCAACGGCTTTGTTGGTGGCCCTCGCCAGATTTCAGTTCAATTAAAACCGTGGAAACCTTCGGTGCTACACAGTGCCATGCCTTCAGGGAAATTGAGCGGCGCTGTTGATCGATTGAAAGATTTGAGAGCGAAGGCCTCGAGAACATCCACTTACCGCGAGCCCGACCGCGAATTCGCGCCAATCGCCGATCCGGTCTTTGAATCATCAGTCGGCCCGGTGGTCGAACAAACGCCGGAGAGCTTGGAACCAGCTATCTCGCAGACAACTGAAACGGTTACAGCCTCAGCAACCAGTGAGTTTGCCGAACTTTCCGAGACCGCTCCGCAAGAACCGAAGGATATCTGGAAAGATGGGGAGGAAGTCGCATTCGCCGCGCAAGAGGTGAATGAATTTTTCGGAGAAGCGAAGGAAGCTGTCTCGCCCCCGGAAGAACCAGTGGAGGCGCTTGAAGACGCCGAAGTTCCAGTGTCCGCAGTAGAAGCATCAACGGAGTTTGCGGTTGAACCGATCACGCAAGAGCAATCTGACGAGATCGTCTCAACTGTCAGTCAATCTCCGCTGGACGAAGCGACTACCGAGCCCGTGTCTGATTTTCCAAGTGCGATTTTCGCTGAGCCTGTATTTCCGCAAATAACCACACCCGCAACCATGCCAGAAACAACTCAAACTCCACCCGTTCCAACCAGCAAAGCCCCGGCTCCGCCCGTGGCCAAACCGCAACCGCCTGCTGCCACGATGCAAACGTCCGTGCAGCTTACGTTCTCTTTCGAGATCGCCGCCATGCAATTAACGCCGAGCTTTAAGATGGGCGTCTTGAAGGTGCGCCCCATATCGAAGCTCGTCACGATGCGTTTGCCTTCGCCACAGCGCGCTCAATCTGCGTTGAATTTACAGGTCGCATTCGAAGTCGTGAAAATTCAGCCGGTCGCCGGCGCGCTAGGGACTATTCGCGTGGTTCCTTCACAGCAACAGAGACCTTCTTTGGCTGGCATGCCGTCATTCGCAGTCGCTGGGTTGCAAGTGGTCCCTAATTCAGAGACCGCACCAGTCCAGCTCACTCCCTCACCACAGGGACGCGCCTCTGTGCTCATCACGGTTCCGTTCCAGATCAGCACGCTCGAGTTTTCGCCGTCACTAGAGATTGCGTCGGTCATCCTAAATTCGAATTCCAAGCAGGTCGTGGTTCAGTTGGCCGGCGCAGGCCCGAGCCCAGCCGAAGGAGCGCCGATGTTCGAAATCGCGAATCTCGAGCTTAACGAGGGCGGCGAGATCGCGATGATGCAGCTAAACCTTCTCGGCGGGCCGAAACGCGCGTAACCAAGCGCGAGGAGCGAGCGCTTAGCGGCGGTGCCGGGAGAACTCGACGACTACGAGCTGCTGGAAGAAATCGGGCCGCCATCGGTTGTGCTCAGCACATGTTCTGAGGACTTGCTCATTTTCCGCAGCTAACGACGGCGTATTTGGCCTTGTAAATTTTCGGTCGTTCAAATAAAAAGCGTGGCATGCCCGCAGCATTGCAGACCACAACGCGGGATAGCTCGTTTGCTTCAACGCGTTGGACGGTTGTGCACCAGGCAGCTGATTCGCAAACAGCGTCGCAGCATGCGCTGAGCGCATTGTCGGAGCTTTGCCAGATTTATTGGCGACCAGTTTATGTCTTCCTGCGACGTCAGGGGATCGGGCAGCACGATGCACAGGATCTCACCCAGGGATTTTTTGCTGATCTAATCGAAAGCCGGACCTACGCTCGCGCGGATCCGACGAAGGGACGGTTTCGCTCGTTCCTGCTTGGGACACTAAAACATTTCGTCGCACACGCCCGCGATCACGACCATGCGCAAAAGCGCGGCGGCGCCAGCGTGGTGGTGCAATTGGATGAGGCAGCGATTTCAGAAGCTGAAAGGTACGCCTCGCGCTGCAGTCATTGGAGCGCGGATGGGATATTCGAGCGTGAATGGGCGGCATCCCTCGCTCGACAAGCACTGGATCGGCTTGCACAGGAATACGAGCTTGGGGGCAAAGGCGCGCTGTTTGAAGCGCTAAAGTCTCGCCTAACCGCAGGCGAGACCGCGCCCATTCCGTATGAAGAATTAGCAAACCGACTCGGACGCACCGCCGCGCATTTGCGCGTGGACGTGACACGTTTGCGTGCGCGGTATCGTGCGATTCTGCGGGAAGAAGTCAGCGGCACAGTTGTCGATGGCCGCGATGTAGATGAAGAGCTGCGCTATCTCCGCCAGGCAA
>QHOF01000047.1 GCA_003219335.1 Verrucomicrobiota bacterium
CTTTCTGGAGAACAAAGTGAAGAAACCGAAAAATGTTGTGCTCGGGCCGCGAGTCACGCTCGATGACGAACGCTGCATTCTCTGCTCGCGTTGCATTCGTTTCTGTCAGGAGATCGCGCACGACGACGTCATCGGGTTCGTCGATCGAGGCAGTTACACTGTGCTGACCGCGCACCCCGGCAAACGGTTGGAAAACAATTACTCGCTTAACACGGTCGATATCTGTCCTGTAGGCGCGCTCACCTCGACCGATTTCCGTTTCAAAATGCGCGTCTGGTTCCTGAAAGAAACCAAGAGCATTTGCACCAGTTGCGCGACTGGTTGCAACACCATCATCGGCACGCGCGAAGACGTGATTTATCGGCAAACGCCGCGTGAAAACGATCACGTGAATTCCTGTTGGATGTGCGATTACGGCCGGCTCAACTTCAAATATCTCGAAGCCGAAAACCGCTTGCTCGAGCCGCAGGTTCGTTCCGAGGGAAAACTGTTTTCTGTGGATTGGCCGGCCGCAATCACTCCAGCGGCGCTCCAGCTAAAGCAATTTTCGGGCGCTGAAATCGCCATCATTGCTTCCGGGCGCATGACCAACGAAGAGCTTTGGCTCACTTCGCAATTGGCGAAGTCGTTAGGCGTCCAGTGGATCGACATCGTCCCGCGCCGCGGTCCCGGGGACGACATTTTGCTGAGCGAAGTTCGTAACCCGAATACCAACGGCGCGCGTCTAATTCTCGCATCAAGCTCCGAGCCCGGCGCAAAACTCATGGCCATCGCGAACGCGGTGAAATCCGGAAAGGTCAAAGCGTTGGTGATTTTGAAAGAGAACGCGCTGCATTTGGGTTTATCGGTCGAACAACTCGCGCAGCTTCGTGCGTTAATCGTCATGAATATTTTACCGAATGAGGTGACTGAAAAGGCGACGATTGTTCTTCCCACGTTTTTCGGCGAAACCGCACGCGGGAAGAACAATCGTCGCCTTTTCAGTCACCTCATTCGGTAAAATATTCATGACTCGCCCGCCGGGAAACGCGCGCGATGATTGGGAGATCCTGCGTGATTTGCTCCAGGCAATCGGCGGAGGCGACTCAGTTTCGTCTGTCGATGATGTTTTTCATCGAATTAGCGAGACCATCCCGCAATTTGCCGGGTTGACGTTGAGCAAAATCGGCGACCTCGGCGTGCACATTTTGCAAATGGACGAACTGCCGCCGATGCATCCCGCAGACGAAGAGGCAATCGAGCAAGCGATCGCCGTCCAGGCTGCACGCCGCGCCGTTCGGCCAGCGAGGCCATGAACGGCCAAAGCCAGTAGCCGCAACGCCGAAGTTCTTCATGCGTAGCGTGCGCTGTCCTCAGCGCATAGGACATGGTACGCGGCAGCAACGAGTACGTTCTCCGCTGAGGACAGAGGACACTACAGCATTACAGCCGCGAGAAAGATCGCACGTTGTAAATACGCAGCTGTTGCAACAGAGTAGAGCTGCAAGACCGAATGGATTCTTTTTTCATTATCACCTCGCTGCTGAAAATCGTCGGCATCCTCTTCGTGGTGATTTTGCCGATGGTTTCGTACGCCGTGTACGCGGAGCGGCGGGTAAGCGCGTTTATTCAAGACCGGCTGGGACCGAATCGGGTGGGGCCGGCCGGCCTGTTTCAGCCGATCGCGGACATGTTCAAGTTGCTGCTAAAGGAAGATTTCACGCCGCGCGCCGCGAACACGTTTTATTACTGGCTCGCCCCGTGTCTGGCGGTAATGCCAGCCATCATCACAATCGCAGTCGTGCCGTTTGGCAGCACTCTGTTCGGTATCCCGATGGTGATCGCCGACGTGAATGTTGGCATTCTGTTTGTGTTCGCCATCGCGTCGCTGGGGGTTTACGGCATCGTCATCGGCGGTTGGGCGTCGAATTCAAAATACCCGTTCCTCGGCGGAATCCGTTCCAGCGCGCAAATGCTCTCGTACGAGCTTTCGCTCGGGCTCGCTGTGGTTCCGGTCTTTCTAGTTGTTGGAAGTTTGCGGCTAACCAGCGTGGTGGGTTATCAGATCGAGCATGGTTGGTTCATCGCGCCGTTTATCGGTGATTTGGCGAACCCTTGGAAATGGCTGCTCGCCATTCCCATGATTATTTCCTTCCTTGTGTTCATGATCGCGATGTTCGCCGAGACAAACCGTCTGCCCTTCGATCTGCCGGAAGCTGAACAGGAGCTCGCCGGCGGCTACAACACCGAATACAGTTCGATGAAGTTCGCCCTCTATTTTCTCGGCGAATATGCCGCAATGATCACCGGCTCGGGGGTGATCGTGACATTATTTTTCGGCGGCTGGCATTTTCCGGGAATTCCCGACGGCTCGCACGGTTGGATTTTCGGTTTGATCAACATCGCCGTGTTCTTCGCGAAGGTTGCGATCATGATTTTCTTTTTCATGTGGGTGCGCTGGACTTTGCCGCGTTTCCGTTACGACCAGCTCATGCGCCTCGGCTGGCTGTTCTTTTTCGAGATCGCGCTGGTCAACATTTTTATTGTCGCTGTAATTTTAACTTTCGCCCGTCCCTAATCTTCCTCTTCCTCTCCCTCTTACTCTCAATCTAAAAACTCAACCAAACCCGAATCCCATGCCATTCCATCACGAAAAACTGACCGTCTATCAACGTGCATTAGAATTTGCGGCTTGGTCGCAAGATCTAATCGACTCACTAGACGAAGAGGAAGAGGTAGAGGAAGACTAGCCATGGCCATCACCGTTCCACGACCGAAGCTGAGCTGGCGCGAGCGCTTGTATCTGCCCGCCATCGTCGCCGGTCTGGCCATCACCTTTAAGCATTTCACGAACATGCTGCTCGGGCGCACCAAGGTCACCATGCAATATCCCGAGCAAAAATGGGACGCGAACCTGCCAGATCATTACCGAGGCGCGCCGGCGCTGGTGCGTGATGCGGATGGGCGGGTGCGCTGCGTCGCGTGTCAGCTCTGCGAATTCATCTGTCCGCCGCGAGCGATCAAAATTATTCCCGGCGAAATTCCGTCCACCGACCGGTTCGCGAAGGTCGAGAAATATCCTGAAGAGTTCGATATCGACATGATCCGCTGCATTTTCTGCGGTATGTGCGAGGAGGTTTGCCCCGAGCAGGCGATTTTTCTGCGCAAAGATTACGCCATCACCGGCTTCACTCGCGCAGACATGGTGCATGACAAGGAGAAACTGCTCGAGATCGGGGGAGTGATGCACGGCGTCGTATTGAAATGGAACGAGAAAAAGTAAACCGCTGTCATCCCGAGCGGATGCGAGGGATCTCATGAACCAGTTATGCTTTGATCGTCTGAGCACCAAAAAATGAACCCACAAATTCGAAATTCGAAATTCGAAATTCGAAATTAAAACCGATGTCCCCGTTTTTATTTTGGATTTTTGCATTGCTGACTGTGATTTTCGGCGCGGCCGTGGTCGTTAATCGCAATCCCGTGGCGAGCGCGCTCAGCCTGGTCGTGTCGTTCCTCGGACTCTCGGCCCTCTTCATGTCGCTCGACGCCTATTTCGTCGGAATCATTCAGGTGTTGGTTTATGCCGGCGCAGTCATGGTCCTCTTTCTTTTCATCATCATGCTGCTCAATCTGCGGACCGAAGAGGAACGGCGGATCAACTGGCTTGCCTCGGCAGGCGGCGTCGCGGTCGCGCTCGCGTTGTTGATCCAGATTTTTTTGGTGATCAGTCGCTTTGAGCCTGCACGGAAAACTTTTCCACCGCTGCCGGGATCGAGTATCGACGATGTTCGAAATATCGGCGCACTGCTTTTCAGTAGTTACAATCTGCCATTTCAGATCGTCGGTGTTCTGGTGCTGGTGGCCACCATTGGCGTGGTCCTTTTGAGCAAACGCGAACCACGAAGTTAATGACGAATGACGAAGGACAGAATGACGAAGGAAATCCTAATGACGAATGCCGAAGAAACAGTACTCGGTCCTGGCACCATTCATTATTCGTGCTTCGTCATTAATTCGTCATTCGTCATTTCAATAGCATGGTTACACTTGGCGATTATCTGCTTGTAAGCGGGATTCTCTTCGCCATCGGGTTCGCCGGCGTGATGTTGCGACGCAATCTGATAATCATTCTGATGTCCTTAGAGCTGATGCTGAATGCGGCAAACTTGTCGCTCGTTGCTTTTTCCCGATTCCGAGTCGGTCCAAACGGCCTGCCCAATTACAACGCGCAGGTGTTTGTCTTTTTCATTATCACCGTGGCCGCAGCTGAGGTCGCGGTGGGGCTTGCCATCTTGGTCGCCCTGTTTCGCGCACGACAAACAACGGATGTCAAAGACATCAGCACCCTGAAATTTTAGCCCATAAAACACCAATCAATGACGAATGACGAAAACGGGCGATTCGCGTATGGACGAGTTCGTCATTCGGACTTCGTCATTCCTTCGTCATTCGTCATTCGGATTTCGTCATTACCAATCTGATGAACTCAATGCTTCCGTGGCTAATTCTCCTCGCGCCGCTGGTCAGCGCGACTGTGATCACCCTGTTCACGCTTCGGTGGAAAACGTTGAGCAGTGCGATCTCAGTCGCCGCGGTGTTTGTAAGTTTTATCTGCAGTTGTTTAATCTTTGCACATCGAACCAGCGGTGCCGCGGAGTTCACATGGATCGACATTGGCGGCGTTTTCCAAGTCCCGCTGGGTCTGACGCTGGATCAGTTGAGCCGGATGATGACGGTTCTGGTCTCCGGTATTGGCGCGCTTATCCACGTCTATTCGCTGGGTTACATGCGCGATGATGAAGGGAAGTCCCGTTATTTCGCAGCGCTGTCGCTCTTCATGTTCGCGATGCTCGGAATCGTTCTCGCGAACAATTTCGTCTTGCTGTTTATCTCTTGGGAATTGGTCGGATTCACTTCCTATGTGTTGATCGGCCACTGGTTCTATCGCGATGCCGCCGCCGATGCGGCGAACAAGGCATTCATTACGACGCGCATTGGTGATTTCGGATTCATGATCGGAATCCTAATGATTTGGATGGCTACCGGCTCGGTCGTGTTCGCCGAGATCGCGCCGCGAATGTCCGGCCTAACGAATCATCCGGCGTTCCTGACAATTTCGGCGCTTTTGGTCTTCTGCGGAGCGGTTGGAAAGTCAGCACAACTTCCGCTGCACGTCTGGCTGCCGGACGCAATGGAAGGTCCTACTCCAATTTCTGCGTTGATCCACGCAGCAACGATGGTCGCCGCCGGCGTTTACATGCTGGTGCGGGTGGCCTTCGTTATCCAGACTTCGCCGGCTGCGCTTCTGGTCGTTGCATGGATCGGCACCATCACCGCAGTGATGGCTGCGTTGATCGCGACGCAGCAGGACGATATCAAGCGCATTCTCGCCTACTCCACCCTCTCGCAACTCGGTTACATGATCATGGCTGTCGGCCTGGCTTCCAATGACGCGGCCATGTTTCATCTTTTTACCCACGCGTTTTTTAAAGCGCTGCTGTTCCTCGCCGCTGGGTCCGTGATCGTGATGCTGCATCACGAACAGAACATCTGGAACATGGGCGGGCTTCGCCGAAAGCTGCCGATCACATTTGTCACTTTCGCTGCGGGCGCGCTAGCGTTGATTGGCTGTCCACCGTTCAGCGGATTTTTCAGCAAGGACGCAATTCTCGCGCTCGCGTACGAACGTAACGTGCCGATCTTCGCCGTCGCATTGTTCACGGCGTTCCTGACAGCCTTCTATGTGATTCGCCTGCTCGTCATTGTCTTCTTCGGCGACGCCCGGACTGAGAGCGCGAGCGAAAGCCGCGAATCATCGCCGGTCATGACTGTGCCGTTGATCGTGCTCGCGATTCTGGCAACGCTCGGCGGATTCGCATTTTTCACGCGAAACTTCCTCACGCTCCCGATTGAAAAGGCCCCGAACGCTTTCGGGATTGTTCCGGCGCTTGCAATCGCCGCGTTAATCGTGGGCGGCGGACTGGCTATCGCTGTTTACCGCAATCGAACAAACGAACCGATGGATATCGAGCGGTTGCGCCGTAAATTTTATTTCGATGAGTTCTACGGCCGACTGATCTATTGGACGCAGGACCTTCTCGCGCGGGTGTCAGCATTCGTTGACCGGTGGATCATCGACGTCGCCGCGGTGGACGGAAGCAGCCGCGGGACCTGGGGCGTTGGCGCGCTCTTGCGGCTGGTTCAGGTGGGAAATCTGCAAGCTTACGTGTTCCTGTTTGGCCTTGGTGTGGTCGCCGTCATCTACTTCGCCGTCTTCCGTTAGCGATTCTTAGCCCACGAGTTTTTGGCCCACGAAACACACGAGAAGGCAATGACGAATGCCGAATAACCAAATGACGAAAGAAGCCCAAATGACGAATGACAAACAACCAGCTCGGGCTTATCTGCTAGCCAAATCGTTTCGGCGAGGGCGCCGAAACGTGCACGCGAGGCGCGTGCGCTCCCCGGAAAAATTCGGCATTCGTGCTTCGCCGCGTATAGGTTACCGGAGAAGCGGAGAGCATCGCGTTCAGATTTACGCGGCTTCGTCATTCATTCGTCATTCTTACTCGTAATGGTTCTCTTCAGCATTTTTTGCCCGATCATTGCGGCCATCGCGATCATGATGGGCGCACCCGCGCGGAAGACAGGTTTGGCGGCGTCCGTTTTGACATTTGCAGCCGCGCTGTTTCTACTCGCGTCTTTTGATTACAGCCAACGCAATTTCCAACACGTCACCTCGTTTCCCATATCTCCCGAGTGGCGGTTGAGCTTCACTACCGGCGTTGATGGCTTGAGTCTGATCATGGTGCTGCTTGCCAGCATCGTCACGCTGGCTGCGATCTGGTTCGCCGGCACGATCGACAGATACGAGAATGCGTTGTACGCCTGTCTTTTGTTGATTTCCGGCGGCGCCATCGGCGCATTTGCCTCGATTGATTTATTTTTCTTTTACGCGTTTCACGAGCTCGCGCTCATTCCCACATTTTTGTTGATCGGCGTCTGGGGCGGTGCAAATCGCGTCGCAGCGGCTTGGAAGATCACAATCTATCTGGCGATTGGCAGTTTCATTCTGCTGCTTGGCCTGATCTTGCTTTACCAAAGCGTTCCATTGGGTTGGCGCAGCTTTGACATTCGCGCGTTGCAGACTGCCGCCGCTTCGGGCCAAATCACCGTGGACGCGCAACGCCACGTGTACCTGTTGCTGCTAATCGGGTTTGGAATCCTTATTGCGCTTTTCCCGTTTCACACGTGGGCTCCGGAAGCGTATGCCGCTGCGCCGGCGCCCGCGGCAATGTTGCACGCCGGAGTATTAAAAAAATTCGGACTCTATGGATTGTTGAGGCTGGCAATTCCGCTGCTCCCGGAAGGCGCGCGGCACTGGACCACTCTGTTGGTGGTCCTGCTGCTTGGAAACATCATTTACGTCGGGCTGGTTACAATCGCGCAGAAACGGCTCGATTGGATGCTGGGTTACTCGAGCGTGATGCATATGGGTTACATTTTCCTCGGGATCGCCAGCGCCAACGTTCTCGGCACCACGG
>QHOF01000048.1:0-3734 GCA_003219335.1 Verrucomicrobiota bacterium
GGTCTTTTCCAGCTCTACAAAATTCCGGATTGCACAATTACAGAAAGGCACGGTAGGGACGCCGCGCTGCGGCGTCCGACCGCTATTGTCGCCAGCTTACCCGCGGCCCCAAAGCATGGCCACAGAAGACGTCAGGCTCCCGCCCATGTTGAACGTGAGGAATTTTTTCACGTTCTCGATTTGCCGCGCGCCAGCTTGTCCTGTGAGCTGCTGATAGGCCTCGTGAACCTGGCGAACGCCGGTCGCGCCCACAGGATGGCCGTCGCCGATCAGCCCGCCGCCTGCGTTCACCGGGATTCCGAATGGTCCCTTGAATTTTTCCGTGCGCACCTGCGGCAACGCCGTCGCGCCACTCTTCACAAGCTCCACCCCTTTGCCGGGATCGGCGAGTCCGAGAATTTCGTACGCAACTATTTCCGTGATCGAGAAGCAATCGTGCACCTCGGCGCCTTGCAGATCGCGCGGCGTCAGGTTCGCCGTCCGGAAAGCTTTCTCGGCCGCCTTGCGCGCCGTTGAAAACGTCGGCGCGTCTTTTTTGTCGAGCGGCAGATAATCGGTAGTATGGCCGTAGCCAAGCAGTCGAACCGTCTTGTTTTTATCGCGGCCGATCTCGTCCAGATACTTCCCTGAAACCAGAACAACCGATGCCGCTCCGTCGGTGATCTGGGAACAATCCGAAACCTTGAGCGGCGGCGCCACGTGCGGGTTCTTGTCGGAGACTTGCGAAGCGGCATCGAGGGTGAGATCGGCGTCCCGCATTTGCGCCAGCGGATTCAGCTTCGCGTGCGCGTAATTTTTCCAAGCCACCTGTGCCAGGTCCGCTTCGGTCGCGCCGTATTTCTCGACGTAAATCTGCGCGATGCGTCCGAATAATTTCGGAAACATGAAATCGCCGTACTCCGGTTTTTCGTTGTGATAATCGGCAGCCGCGCCGAGCACGTCGGAGCCATCGACCGATGACATGGTCTTTTGCTGTTCCGCGCCGACCACGAGCACGACGTCATAGAACCTGCCGATGATCCATTCCGCCCCGAGCAACACCGACAGCGCCCCGGACGCGCACGCCGCCTCGGTATGCATCGTCGGGATCCCGCGCAGCTTCGGGTCGATCTCCGGAATAAACGCGCCCAGCTGCAATTGTTTCGTGAACTGGCCCGAGTTGAAATTGCCAACCGCGCCCGCCTGAATTTCCGCCGGATCGATCTTCGCATCATCGATCGCCTTCTTGCCGGCCTCGATGATGATGTGCCGGATGGTTTTCCCTTCCTTCTTCAGGTTGCGCTTAAAATCCGTGCGCCCGCCGCCGAGAATGTAAACTGACTCGCTCATATTTTAACTTAGCCAATGTTCCCACGCTGTCATCCCGAGCGGAGCAAGGGACCTCGCCCACTTGATATTCTATCGATGAAATCTCGCGGCTTACGCGCAAATCTTTCATGTGGCCGCGTGGCGCGTAACACAGGCATCCTGCCTGTCTCGTCGAACGGGCATCTTGCCTGGTCGCGAACAAGCAGGCTGGGAAGCCTGCACTACCCGTCAGGTTCGCCACGGCGAATCCGTCCGCGGCGAACTGGAAGCCTAAGGCACTTCGGCTGCGGCTTTGCCGCCGTGGGTGGCCTCTCATCCACCAAACGCGTCGATCCCCGTGATATCGCGGCCGATAATCAACGTGTGAATGTCGTGTGTGCCCTCGTAAGTGGAGACGCTCTCAAGGTTCATGAGGTGGCGGATCACAGGGTAACGATCCGTGATTCCCGTGGCGCCGAGTATGTCGCGCGCCTTGCGCGCGCATTCGAGCGCCATCCATACGTTGTTGCGCTTCGCCAGCGAAATCTGCGCAGGGCGCGCCGCGCCAGCCTCCATCAGCCGCGTGAGACGCAGTGCCAGCAATTGCGCTTTAGTAATTTCCTGCGCCATCCAGACAAGTTTTTGTTGCACCAATTGGAAACTGGCAATCGGCCGCCCAAATTGTTCGCGCGATTTCGCGTAAGCCAGAGCAGTTTCATAGCAATCAATCGCCGCTCCGATCACGCCCCACGCGATGCCTGTGCGCGCGTACACGAGGCACGACAACGGCGCACTTAGCCCAGACGCTTTTGGCAAACGGTTCTCCACAGGTATGCGGCAGTTTTCGAACCAACATTCCGATGTGCGCGACATCCGCAGACTGAACTTTCCTTCGATATCGCGCGCGTGAAATCCCGGTGCGTCTTTCTCCACAACAAATCCGCCGACGCGCCCGTCGTCATCCTTCGCCCAGACAACCTTGACGTCCGCAATCGACGCGTTGCCGATCCAGCATTTGCTGCCGTTTAGAACATAATGATCGCCGTCGCATCTGGCGCGCGTTTCCATTCCACCTGGATCTGAGCCGTGGCCATGTTCGGTCAATGCAAAACAACCGACACGCTTGCCCGATACCAAGCCCGGCAGCCAGCGCGCGTGTTGCTCCGGTGAGCCAAAGGAGTGAATCGCCTGTATCGCGAGTGCGCCTTGCACCGACGCGAGCGAGCGCAGGCCCGAGTCAGCGCGCTCGAGTTCTTGCATGATGAGGCCGTACGCCGTGTAGCTCACGCCGGCGCAGCCGTGCTCCTTCAAATACGGAGCGTAGAAGCCCAGCGCGCCCAGCTGCGGCGTGAGATGTTCCGGGAATTTGCCCGCACGATGACACGGAACGATCTCCGACAAGACTTCTTCCTGCACAAAATCCCTGGCTCGATCGCGCGCCGCGCGCTCTTCCTCCGTGAGAAGCTCTTCGATGCCGTAGTAATCTAGCGAACTCATGTCGTATGGTAGCCGCGCGCCAGCTTAGCGGTCAGGCGGCGCGAACACAACGCGCGGATAAGTAGCACAGGCATCTTGCCTGTGGGGCCGGTGGGCGTCTCGCCTGCCGAGTATGCTAAAGGCCGCATCAGGCTAGCAGCGCCAAACCGGCGTCAAATTCCATCGTGCGCCTTCGCCAGAATTCTGCGAAGTTGTCGCTCATCCGTCCGCAAATCCCAGTTCAGCTTTTCCAGCATCCAGGAAATCCGACGTTCGCCTTTTGAGTTTCAGCGCAGCGGCTTCTCTCCAAAGCTCTCGTGCGCGAATTGCTTGCTCGCGCACAGCCAATTGATTCGCGCTGAGTTTTGGTCCCTGCTTCGGGACCTCACGCGCCTTGTGCAGCGCTGTGATGGCGCGCCAGTTTAGATCACGTTTCGGGTCGAAACTCCAGTAGGCCGGAATGAAAATCATGGTGCCGAATGGCGTCAGGTTCGCTGTGAGCTTGAGGAGCAACGGCTGATCTCCGCGCATTCCGTAGAGACGCCATCGCTGACAAAACACATCGAAGACAGCGTGAAAACGGTCTGCCGTTTTCGTCCAGCGGACCGGCCAGTGATGGCGCATGCTCCGCTCGGTGACGAGGCGGCGGCGAATGATTCCTTTGTGATCAGCAAATTTCGTTACATCGAACCGCGCTTTGATCGAATTCCATTGCGCTTGAGAACGCTGGATCGTCAGCGAGTGAACGTTCGACGTGATCGTATTTGTGACGAGCACGGATTAAAGGTTCGTAATTGCCATGGAGCTTCAAATGCCTCTGCCACTCAGTCGCCCTGGGCGACCGCATCAGCAAACGCAACCTCACCCGATTTCAAATCCAGTTCGGCTTCGGCCAGCGTGCCGAACACGCGTGCGCGCGCGTCGTCGAATTCGTCTTCCCACCGCGCCACGACGATTGTGGCCAGACAATT
>QHOF01000048.1:3831-13952 GCA_003219335.1 Verrucomicrobiota bacterium
TTCAACGCGCCAAGCAGAATGAAGAGTGAAGCTCGCGGCACACCGGCCACGCCCTTGGAAGTCAGCATCAACGTCAACATCATGGTGATTTGTTGGCCTAACGACATGTGCCAGCCGGTGGTCGTCTCGGCCGCTTGCGCGACGAACACCGACGCCATTGCCAGATACAATGTCGATCCTGTGAGGTTAAACGAATAGCCGGTCGGCATCACGAACCCGACGATGTGTCGCGGCACGCCCAAACGCTCCATCGATTCCATCGCTTTCGGCAGCGCCGATTCGCTGCTCGTGGTGGCGAATGCGAGTGCGGCAGGCTCGCGCACCGCCCGCACGAATTGACGCAGCGGCACGCGCATGATCCAAATCACGAGTCCGAAAATCAAGACAATGAAGATGGCCAGCGCCAAGTAAAGCGACGCGATCAATTTGCCCAGATTGAGGAGTACGCCGAGCCCTTGGGTGCCAATCGTGTGCGCCATGGCGGCGCCTACCCCAATTGGCGCGAACAGCATCACGTAGTTCGTAAACTTGAACATGATCTGGGAGAGACTGTCCATTGCCCGGATGATCGGTTCGCCCTTTTCCCCAATTGCCGATACGGCAAGCGCGAAGAGCACGCTAAACGCGACGATTTGCAAAACGTCGCCGCGCACCATTGCTTCGATCACGCTGGAGGGGAACACGTGCACGACCGTTTCGACCAAAGTCTTGGGCTGACTTTGCCCGAGCGTCTTGATAATCTCGGTGTGGCCGGAGGTGAGCGTGACACCCGCGCCAGGCTTCGTGAAATTGACGACCGCCAACCCGATGAACAAGGCGGCCGTGGTGACGATCTCGAAATAGACCAACGCTTTGATTCCCATGCGTCCCACCTTGCGCAGCGCGCCTGCGCCGGCGATGCCGACGACAATGGTCGAGAACACGAGAGGCGCGATTATCGATTTGATCAGGTTGATGAAGATGTCGCGCAAAAAATAAACTGCATTCCCCCAATCGGGTCGCAGCCAGCCAATCACGCCGCCGACCACCAACCCGATCATGATTTGCACCGTCAAAGACGGGCGGTACCACGACCGGCGCATCCTTCGCGAAACTGTCGGGGTCATCGCGGTCGTATTAGCACAAATGGAGCGTCAAAACACCACGCGTTTCAGTTGCGCTCGCGATTGAGGGTGGGAATCCACCGCAAGTTGACGAATGTAGCCCGATCTAAATGAAAGCGGCGCAGCACCGCCGCACTCCAAAACGTGCCCGTTATGCCGCCCGCAGCATAATTGCTTGCGTTTTGGAGTGCGCCGGTGCTCCGGCGCTTTTGACGCGCTGCCACGGCGCATTCGCGTGGAGCTGCGGTGTCGTGAACGTTCGACCTTCTGACTGTGGAAGTTCAGTCGATCCAACGCCGTTTGATCTCGCCGTACGCATCGATTCTTCGATCACGTAGGAACGGCCAATGTGTCCGTTGTTCATTGACTCGTTCCCAATCGATATCGGCCATCACAATTTCCTCCCGATCCACCGAACCTTTGGCAATGATTTCGCCGTCCGGGCCGCAGACAAAGCTTTGTCCCCAAAATTCGATGCCGTCGCCGCCGGCAGGCACTTCGTGGCCGACACGATTTGCCGCAGCAACGTAACAGCCATTCGCGATCGCATGACTGCGCTGGATTGTTTCCCACGCGGAATGTTGCGCCGTGCCAAATTCCTTCTTCTCGCTTGGATGCCAGCCGATTGCCGTTAGGTAAAAAATAATTTCTGCGCCGTGCAGCGCAGTGAGGCGCGCTGCTTCTGGATACCATTGGTCCCAGCAAACGCACACGCCAATTTTGCCGCGCTGCGTCGCCCACGCCTGAAACCCGAGGTCGCCCGGCGCAAAATAAAATTTTTCGTGATACAGCGGATCATCCGGGATGTGCATCTTGCGATATTTGCCAAGAACCCTTCCGTCCGCGTCGATGATTGCCGCGGTGTTGTGATAAACGCCGGCGCTGCGCCTCTCGAAAAGCGACGCGATGATCACGGCGCCCGTTTCACGCGCCACTTCGCCCAATGCCGCCGTGGATTTCCCCGGCACTTCCTCGGACAAATCGAAATTTTTGTGATCTTCGCTCTGGCAAAAATATTGCGACCGAAACAGCTCCGGCAGACAGACCATCTGCGCGCCTTGCTTTGCGGCATCGCGAACGAATTCAATCGCGCGCGCGAAATTCTTCTCCGGCTCCGCGCCGCAGCGCATCTGGATCAGAGCAATCTTTGTCATGTCGCGCGAAGTCGAGACATCTCCAACCATTTCAACAGTGAGAGATTCCTCGACTTTGCTCGGAATGACAAGACTGACGGTTACTTCACCGAATCCGCCCGCACGATCTCGATATTCTCGATCACTACGCGTTTTGTCGGTTTGCTCATTTCGCCTTGTGCATTTCGCTCGACGGGCGTGTCCCCAATTTTTTCCAACACATCCTCGCCCTTAATCAATTTGCCGAAAGTCCCGAACGTCGTGTATTGCCCATCGAGTCGCCGAACGGGTGCTAGACAGATGAAAAATTGCGAGCCGGCCGAATCCGGATCAGGCCCACGCGCCATTGAGATCACACCGCGGTCGTGGGAATGATTGTTAAATTCGGCTTTGATTTTGTATCCCGGACCGCCTGCTCCGTAAGCGCTTTCTTTTGCCGGGTCTTTCGAATTCGGGTCGCCGCCCTGGATCATGAACCCTTTGACGATTCGGTGGAAGATCGTCCCGTCGTAGAAACCCTGACGCGCCAGCTTCTTAAAATTCTCGATCGTGTTTGGTGCGGCGTCAGTCCAGAACTGTACTACCATCTCGCCTTCGTTAGTTTTGATAACGGCAACTTCGTTTGAGGTACTCATAGGAGAAGCTTCTTTCTTTTCTTCGGCGGCAAAGACCACGGCGCTTAACAGTACGGCAAGGAGGATCGAGAACTTCATGCTGACAAATGACACCAATGCGATGTCATGTCGAGCAAGTCGAGACATCTCTTAATGATCAATCAGAGATTCCTCGACTGCGCGGAATGACAGAATTGAATGTTGGGAATTTGTCATTTCGATCATTCGGATTTGCTTCTTCATCCCTAATTCGGGGTTTCGTCATTCATTTATGGTATTCCTGTAAACTGCGCACCTGAACTTTGCGTTTTTGCAGCGAGCGGATTCCGTTCGCGCTCGCCAGCGCAGCGCGCACGGTAGTCATGATGGGAATTTTTGCGGCTAGCGCGGCATTGCGAATGATCACTTCGTGTTCACGCGGAATCTTGCCGCTCGGCGTGTTGATGATGAAGTTGATGTCCCCATTCTTGATGCGGTCGAGAACGTTTGGGCGTCCTTCGTGAATCTTGAAGACCTTGGTCACTTTGATTTTCGCTCTAGTCAGCGCGTCTGCGGTCCCGCTTGTGGAAATGATTTCGAAGCCGAGTTTCACAAACTCGCGCGCGACTGGGATCACCGCTTCCTTATCGCTGTCTTTGACGCTGACGAAAACTTTTCCCGTTTTCGGCAACGGCGGCGGCGCAGCCATCTGCGATTTCGCATAGGCAAGGCCGAGATCGACATCCATGCCCATTACTTCGCCGGTCGATTTCATCTCCGGACCCAGCGAAATATCCAGGCCTTCATAGCGCAGAAACGGGAACACTGCTTCTTTCACGGAGAAATGTCTCGGGACGATTTCCTGCGTAAATCCGAGCTCACGCAATGATTTTCCGGTCATCACCTGTGCGGCGAGTTTCGCCAGCGGGACACCGATTGCTTTGCTGACGAAGGGAACAGTGCGCGACGCGCGCGGATTTACCTCCAGAACGTAAACGTCGTCGCCCTTGACCGCGAATTGCACATTCATCAGACCGCGCACGTTCAACTCGCGCGCCATCGCCTTTGTCGCCGCCGAAATCTCATCGAGAATTTTTCGCGGCAGCGAGAACGTCGGAATGACACACGCGCTGTCGCCACTATGGATGCCGGCTTCCTCGATGTGCTCCATGATTGCCCCGATCACAGTCGTTTCGCCATCCGAGATGCAATCGACATCAACTTCGATCGCATCTTCCAGAAAACGATCGATAAGCACGGGGCGATCGGGCGTCACTTCGATTGCGCTGGTCATGTACCGCTGAAGATCCCCCTCATTATAAAGAAGCTCCATGGCGCGCCCGCCAAGGACAAACGAAGGCCTAACGAGCACGGGATAGCCGATCTTCTTCGCAATCGCGACGGCTTCTTCCGTGCTGGTCGCGGACCCGTTTGGGGTTTGGCGCAGGCCGAGTCTGTCAAGCATCGCCGCGAATAATCGCCGATCTTCCGCGGTCTCGATGCTTTCGGGTTGCGTCCCAAGGATCGGTACGCCCGCCGCTTTTAATCCGCTTGCCAGATTCAGCGGTGTTTGACCGCCAAACTGGACGAATATGCCCTCTGGTTTTTCCTGATCGTAAATGTTGAGCACGTCCTCAAGCGTGAGCGGCTCAAAATAAAGCTTGTCGCTCGTGTCGTAGTCGGTCGAAACCGTTTCCGGATTCGAGTTGACCATGATGGTTTCGAATCCGAGCTCGCGCAGCGCAAACGCGGCATGCACGCAGCAGTAATCGAACTCAATGCCCTGACCGATCCGGTTCGGTCCGCCGCCCAGGATCATCACTTTGCGCTTCCCGCTCTCGCGCCGCTCGTTCTCATCGCCGTAGGTGGAATAGTAATAAGGCGTGTAAGCTTCAAACTCCGCCGCGCATGTATCGACCAGACGATAGGTCGGCGTAATGCCTAACGATTTCCGTTTCGCACGGATTTCATTCTCGCTTGCACTGTTTGCGACTGCCAACTGCCGATCGGAAAAACCGAGCTTCTTCGCGCGAAGAAGCGGCTCGCGTCGTAACTCAGGCATCCTGTCCGCCAGTCGGACGGACTCGTCCGTAGGCGAGCCTGACCGGTCGCGCATGCTTCCAGCTTGCGCAGTCTGTTCCTCCGAAATGAGGGCGTGCATCTCCTGCAGCACAAACTCGCCCTCACTCAACCGCGCTTTCTTGGCGTTGGCGGCGATATATCTCCGCCAGCTTAGCAATTCATTCCAATCGCGCACAATGTGATCGTAGCTTTCCCGCATCCAGACTTCTCCTTCACGATTTGCTGCACAGTTAAGTGCATTCGCAGTAAAAGATTTCCACGATTGAAGGATCTCGCTCAGCGAGTGGTCAGCCGTCGGCTGGACCAATGCGTGAACGTGATTCGGCATAATCACAAACGCGTCGAGATGGTAGCGTTGTCCGTTGAAAAATCGCAGAGCGTGGGCGACGATTCCTGCCGCGCTTGGATCGCGCAAAAGGCAACTTCCGTGGCCTCGATCGAGCCAATCCTCGCGTTCCTCTACGAACCGGCGATGATGTTCGCGCTCGGTTTTCCAATCCCACGGCTTCGGATGAAATTTGAGCCAGGCTTGTTGCTCGTCGCGCCACTGCTCAAGAAGGGTCTGCGGAACGGAGTCAGCGAGGCGGAACGTGACAAAGTACGTCGCCTGCGGTTGTTCGCGATGCGGCAAATTGCGCCGCCGCTGAACAACCTCGCCACGCGGATCGAAAGCGTGGAACGGGACAGTGCGAGCAGGGTGCTCGCTCGACGGAACAGGCTGGAAGCCTGTGTTACACGCGGTATCCGCAACCTGCGTGTGCTCCCCGGATCGCTGGCTTAACTCGGGCATCCTGCCTGATCTGTCGTGCAGGATTCCAGCCTGCTGTGTTTCCTCCACAATTTGCGCCACGTTTCGCAAGAACCACCGGTCGATCTTTGTCAGATCATGAACTTCATCAATCGTCGCGCTTTTTTGAAAGGCCTGCGCGATGTAAAAAATCCGTTCGTCATTCGGGATCGCCAGCTTCAGCCGCAGCGTTTCGGGATCGACATCTTTGTCTGCGCCGTCGCCTAACAAACCAAAACGTTTGATCTCCAGACTGCGCAACGCTTTTTGCAACGCTTCCTTAAACGTCCGCCCGATGGCCATGGCTTCGCCGACGCTCTTCATTCGCGTCGTAAGTGTTGCGTCCGCCTGCGGAAATTTTTCGAAGGTGAAGCGCGGCACTTTGACCACGCAGTAATCAATAGTTGGCTCAAAGCATGCCGGCGTTTCGCGCGTAATATCGTTTTTGATTTCATCGAGCGTGTAGCCGACTGCGAGTTTTGCCGCGATTTTTGCAATCGGAAACCCGGTGGCTTTCGACGCCAGTGCGCTGGATCGCGAGACGCGCGGATTCATCTCAATCACGACCATGCGTCCGGTATCGGGATGCACCGCAAATTGGATGTTCGACCCGCCGGTTTCGACGCCGATCTCACGAATAACCGCGAACGCCGCGTCACGCATCATCTGGTATTCCTTATCGGTGAGCGTTTGCGCGGGTGCGACGGTGATGGAGTCGCCGGTGTGCACCCCCATGGGATCGAAGTTCTCGATGGAACAAACCACCACGCAGTTGTCCATCCGGTCGCGCATCACTTCCATTTCGAATTCCTTCCAGCCCAATAGCGATTCTTCGATCAACACTTCATGCACCGGTGAAAGGTCGAGACCGCGCGCCGCAATTACATCGAGCTCCTCGTGATTGTAAGCGATGCCGCCGCCCATTCCGCCTAGAGTGAACGCCGGGCGAATGATGAGCGGGAACGTTCCGATCTCGCTGGCGATCCGATCGAGATCCGCGAGCGAACGGGCCAGGCTGGAGCGCGGCACCTCCAGACCGATACGTAACATTGCTTCTTTGAACAACTGACGGTCTTCGCCTTTGGCAATCGCCTGCGCGTTTGCGCCGATCAATTTCACGCCGTGCCGTGCCAGCGCGCCATTGCGATTCAATTCCATCGCGGCATTCAGCGCAGTTTGCCCGCCCAAAGTTGGCAAAATCGCGTCCGGTTTCTCGCGTTCCATGATCGCCTCGATCACTTCAGGAGTGATCGGTTCCACATAAGTGCGATCGGCAAATTCCGGATCGGTCATGATCGTGGCCGGATTGGAATTCACCAGCACCACTTCGTAGCCTTCTTCGCGCAGCGCCTTACACGCTTGCACGCCGGAATAATCAAATTCGCAGCCCTGTCCGATCACGATTGGACCGGAGCCGATGAGAAGGATTTTCTGTAACTCGTTATCTCGCGGCATCTGCGCCAGCGCGGACAGTAAACGAAAATCACGCGAACGTCACGTAGTAACTCAGGCATCCTGTCCGCCAATCGGACGGACTCGTCCGTAGGCGAGCCTGACAGGTCGAGCAGGCTTCCAGCCTGCACCTTAACTGAGCAGCCAGGATGGCCGCTCGCCTAGACAGGCAAGATGCCTGTGTTACGCGGCCGCCATCCGCTGGCGGTCGAGGTAAACTTTGCAAATGCTTTTGATGCGGGTGAGCACGTAATACACGGTCTGGCTGCGGAGGCGCACCAGTTCGGTGCCGACGATGCGCGTGACGAAATCGCTGGGCATATCGAGAATTTCCTGCGGCGTCGAGCCTTCGAGGCCTTTGCAAAGAATCGCGGTCATCGAGCGTGTGAGCGTTTGCACTTCCGGGCCGAGCGTCATGCGGATGTGCGCCTTGCCGTGCTCATCCACCTGCAAATAAACGCCAACCGTGTCTGTGCATTCTTCGTCTTTCCGGACATCGACAAGATCAAATTTCTCATCGGTACGCGGTTCCTGTCTCTTTGCGTTGTCCGCATAGGAAACGAGTGTCTCGCGCCGTTCATCTTCCGGCAACATTTCAAAAAGGTTAATGATCTTGTCCAACTTAGTCGGGTACATCGGGATTAATCTATCATAGCGCGGCGAAGCCGCAGCCACGAGGTCGCCGCTTTTTACTCGATGCTTGGGCTTTGCTGAAGAATGCGATTGTGGCTAATTGCGTCATGAAAACTCCAATTAAAGTCGCTGTAACGGGTGCCGCGGGGCACATCGGTTACGCGCTTCTGTTTCGCGTCGCCTCCGGCCAGATGTTCGGGCCCGATCAGCCGCTCAGACTTCATCTCATCGAGATTCCAGCCGTGCTCGGCGCGCTCGAGGGTGTGGTCATGGAATTGGACGATTGCGCGTTTCCGCTGCTCGAATCAGTCATGCCGACGGCAGACCTCGATGAAGGTTTTCGCGATATCAATTTGGCGTTGTTGGTCGGCAGTGTGCCGCGCAAAGCCGGAATGGAACGGAAGGATTTACTGGGGATCAACGGCAAAATTTTTATCGGGCAAGGCCAGGCGATCCAAAAAAATGCTGCGGCCGATGTGCGCGTGCTCGTCGTCGGAAATCCATGCAACACGAATTGTCTGATTGCGATGAACAACGCTAAAGATATTCCGCGCGACCGCTGGTTCGCGATGACGCGACTGGATGAAAATCGCGCCCGCGCGCAGCTCGCGCACAAGGCCGGCGTAAGTATCGGTTCGGTCACGAACATGACCATCTGGGGAAATCATTCCTCGACGCAGTATCCAGATTTCTACAATGCAAGGATCGACGGCCGTCCTGCGAACGATGTGATCAGAGACGAGAAATGGTTGAAGGAAGATTTCATTGCCACGGTGCAACAGCGCGGCGCCGCCGTGATCAAGGCGCGCGGACTTTCTTCCGCCGGCTCGGCTGCAAACGCGATCGTCGATACCGTTTGTTTTCTTACCACCGACACGCCGGCCAACGACTGGCACAGCGTGGCCGTTTATTCCGACGGAGGTTATGACGTCGAGAAAGGATTGATCTCCTCATTCCCGATCCGCGTGCGCGGCGGAAAATGCGAGATCGTGCAAGGAGTTCCGATAAATGATTTCAGCCGCGCGAAGATCGACGCGTCAGTGGCAGAATTAAAAGAAGAGAAATCGCTCGTTAGCGAATTGATTTCGTAGGAACCCGCGGACGGGATTGCCTATCACGGGCGAGGCGGAGGCGTTGGCCGAGGCCGTGGCGTACACGGAGGCCCTTGGCACCAGGCGATTTCGACGGTATCAACGCGCCAGCCTTCGCCAGAGCCAGTATTGTCGCTGGCCATCCGCCAACGGAGTTTGGCAGACAGCTGAATCGACGATGGTAGGTTTACTACAGTCGTGATGAAACCGCCCGAGTTGTCGCTCCATGCCTGACGACCAGCAATCGGACTGCCCCGATCCGTGGCGATAGTACGGTTGTAACCGCCCACAACAAAGCTCCCGCCAGCAGCAAGAATATCTTGAACGTATTTCCACCGTCACTGCTGATCTCCAGCACACCCCCGTCGAAGCCAACATTCTGATCTGTGGGCGACGCTTCGAGATTAAATTATGGCGGAATATCAATTGCGGTCGCGTGGACTCGAAAAAACTAAACTGCAGCGAGTCTAAGCGCTTGTCGCTGACCACAGCCGGATCGTCAATGAATGCGGCGTTGGGCGGTGTGTCCGCAGGCGGGCTGGGCACGCCGCTGTTTGAGGTTACCCACAGGTGGTGGCGGCCCCAATGCGTTGGTTGCTAGCCAGTCTGCGGGCAACGCCGGCGGTGTAACGCTATCAAAGTTTTCGTGCAGCGTTTGCAGCGACGTACAGAACGGGCATCTTTGAATCTGCGCCGCCGTCGGCCCGACCGCGACTCCAGCCGCAATGAGCAAGGCGAAATAGAGAACATTTCGCCATCGTGTCGGTCTAAATGCACGTTTCACATTTCTGGTCATAGCTGTACACCCAATGGTTTTACGCAAACGCGCATATTTCTGTCAATGCTTTAGGTCATCCCTTCGCCCAACGACAGTGAAAAGAGTGTGCGCCTTTCCGCGATGATACTGTCGATGCGTTGAAGTTTGTGTCGTGGTGAATCCCATCACTCCTAGAAATTGAGTGAAAAATTGTGTGCTGAAGTGCCACCAGGTGTGCCAGAGAAAATTGTCCGGCGTTGACGCCAGACGGCAGATCGGCCCGCCTTCCAAATCCGGGTGGAACTTATCGGCGATGATGAGCGACCTGGCCATTTTGCCGCATTGCTCAACGATCCGGAGCGGGTCGCGGCAATGCAGCAACACTGCACCCATCACCGCGATGTCGAATTCTCCGAGGGCAGTAGGCAAATTGTAAACGTCGCCGTAGTAAACCCTGGCTTTGGACTTTTGAGCGGCGTGACTGAACCAA
>QHOF01000049.1 GCA_003219335.1 Verrucomicrobiota bacterium
ATCGATTAACGGGCAAAGAAAGATCGACAAGAACCCGGTCTCGAGCAGCTGAATTTCCCAGCCGTAGCCGTACCAAATCTGGCCGATGTGGACGATGGACATGTACATCGCCCAGAGAACCGCCAGCAGGATCGCATTTGCGTAGCCACAGAGAACAACCAGCGACAGACCGAAACCGATCCACGAGAAAATCGACAATGCGTTGTCGGAGATTCCGAACCAGAAGAGAGTCGGCACTCGCAGCATGCCCGCAGTGCGCGAACCGAGTTGCGCCTGAATCACGTTAAGAAAATGATTCGCCGGCGTTAATCCGTGCTCGCCGATGAGTGGAACGAGCTGGTTGGCAGCTACTAGAAACGCAACCGCATAGACAAATCCCAGCAGCCGCAGAATGACGAACCGCGTCAGCCAATAAGAATTTCCGAGGGCGAAAAGCCTCTGAAGGATGTTTTCCTGATTCATCATGCTGCGGAAAACGTCCAACGCCCAACGCTCAACGTCCAATGTTCAATGCTGAATATTGGACCGGAGTTATTAAAGACCAATACGCTTGAGAATTGCGATGAAACGCGGATTAGAGCGGAACGAATCCCATCTGGGATCGACCTTGAGAAGAGTGAGCCGGACATCGCGCTCGTCCACAGCTTTCTCCAGCGAGCGAAGAGCTTCGTCTTGCTCTCCCAGCCCGTTGTAAGCCAAAGCAAGGTTGCAAGGAGGGCCGTAACGTTGCGCAGATCCAGCTTGCAATTCATTCAGCACGCTTAGCGCTTTCGCCTTGTCACCGGCCAACGCCGCCACATAACCGATTGAGCCAATCGCTTCGGAGTTTCCGTGCGATAACTCTCTTGCTGTGGTGAATTCGGCCAGAGCTTCTCCGAATCTTCGCTGTTGCGCGTAAACTTTGCCCAACATGAGGTGCGTGATCCAAAAATTAGGATCGATCGAGAGTTTTTTGCAGTTGCGCAATTGCCTGGTCATCGCGGCGGGCATGATGAAGAAACAACCCCTGCAGCGCGTTGAGTAGTAGAAACACGGGTTCCAGCTCGATGGCTTGCGCGCCTTGGGCAATCGCTTCGTCGTGGCGGCCCAGATCAGACAAGACGTGGGCATAAGCGAAATGGGCCATCGCGGAATTCGGATTCAAAGCAATCGCGCGCTTGGCCTCTCTTTCGCCGCCTTGCCAATCCCAGTCGTACCAAATCAGACTAAACGATAAGGAGGCATGAGCTTCCGCAAGCGAGTCATCGATTTCCAAGGCTTTCATTGCCGCGGCTTTTGCCTGCGGCAGAGAGTCCTTGGAAGGCACGTCGGATGTGATGATGGCCAGAGATCGATTCGCTTCCGTCAATCCGAAATACGCCAGCGCGTAATTGGGATCCTTATCGATCGCTTGCTGAAAAAAGCTGATGGCTTTTCTGATCTCCGGCGGAATGAGTTTAACGTAATGATACCGGCCTGTGAGATACAGTTGGTACGCCTCGACGTTTTCGGTGTAACGTTTGCTTAAACGCTTCCGGTCTTCACCGGTGAGCCGGAGCACCAGTGCATCTGCGACCTTTTGTGAGATCGCATCCTCCACAGCGAACACGTCCGTAAATTTTTCGTCGAACGTGCCGGCCCACAGGGAGACACCGTCCGGCACGCTGATTAGCCGCGCTATACTCTGATGTGATCCCCAGACCTTTGTACGTTGCCTTCCAGGACCGAATTCACCTGCAGCTCACGTCCAGCAGCCACGGGCTCTCTGTTTAAATCGGCGTATTTACGAACCGAATTAAGCGAGGGCACGATGATTTTCCGGCTGCTGCTGAGCTTCGTGATCAACGTGTCGGCCATGCCCATTTCCAAAACCTGATCCTGATTTTCAGACAACAACGGCTTGAACGGGAGCACTGCGATGCGCTTTGCAGTGGTCGGCGAGGAGATGCCCGCAGGAGCTCTCGCCATACTTTCGCGCGTTCGGTGAGAAAAGAACCACAATCCGGCTGCCAGCACGATCGCAATTAAAATCGCGCCTATCGCCGTGAACCTGCGTAACGGGGCCGTCGTTCGAGATGGCACAACCGCCGAAGCTTCCTTAAGTCTTTGTCGCTTGAGGGTCTCAGGCATTTACGGATTTCCCAACTCGTCCGTGTAGAGGTTGAAGAGATGAATGCGTGCGCCATGCTTCACTTCGCATTCACCGAGATCGTGCAGGTGCGGTCGCCATTGCCGGTATTGTTCCAGATCTTCCGCGACGCGCTTGGAGAGCAAGATGTCCCCGGCATCACCGCAATCCATCACACGCTGAGCCAGATTGATTCCGGCTCCGGCAATGTTCGAACGGTCGTTAACATCCTTTATCCCGCTCACCGGCCCGCTATGAATGCCCATCCGCGCTTGAAGTTCCGTTTGACCACGTAGTGCCTTGCTAATCTCCAACGCGCACTCCACTGGCGCGTCCGGCTCGGTCGAAAAAACCAGCGCCATCCCGTCGCCGGTTGGAATTCGGATCAGTTTACTGGTACCGTCGGCCTGCCGGAAAGTCTCTGCGCTTCGAACAATCTTGTTAAGCTTTTGCAGTAACTCGTGTTGCTCGTTGATAAGCAGCTTGGAGTAACCGACGATGTCGGTGAACAGCACGTGTGCGATTTCGAGTCGAAGATCGGACTTAGGGTTCTGCCATGTAGGGGTTACGTTGAGAGCTTACATAACGACATTCAATCTTCTCCCTTCTCGCCAGGGTAGCTCAGCGGTAGAGCAGCCCCCGAAAGCATTCGGGCTTGGTCGTTGAAGAAAAAACCGCTAGGTTTGCGCACGAAATAAATGCCAGGGTAGCTCAGCGGTAGAGCAGGGGACTCATAAGCCCTTGGTCGGGAGTTCGATTCTCCCCCCTGGCAGTTTTTTGAATTGTCAGTTTCCAATTGTCGATTCATTCGCCATGTCAATCGCGTGAGATCAACTGTCAATGCGGCAAGCAGCACGGACGAGTCTTCCTCTTCCTCTTACTCTCACTCTCTGCCTGCCGACAGACGGCAAGAGTAAGAAGAAGATTAAGATTAAGAGGAAGAGGAAGAGTTTCTACTCTTTGGCGTTCGCAATATACGGCGCCAGATCTTTTTCACCGCCCCGCAGCGCAGCCATAAAACAGACGCCGCTGTGCTCGGTGACTGCGCCCGTCCAGCCTTCCTGATACACATAGCGCCAGCCGGGAAACCGCAGCACCGCGCCAGTTTTTGTGTTTCGCTCCGCAGGGAAAAGGAAAAGCTGGATCCGTTTTTCGACAAGCCAGATCTGCGCGATGCGACGCGAGTCCTCGTCTTCAAAGACGCGGCAACCGATCGTGCGAAAATCGGCGAATTCTGCTGGGACATCGTAATGTTCCAGCCCATGTTTCATAAAAAACAAATCGCTCAATGTACTTGCTTCGGTGCTGACCGGATCGAGCATGACCGGCCGAGTGGACGCAGCCACGGTCAACAGTTTCCTAGCCATAGCTGAACCGGGAAAATCATTTAGACGGCTAACCAGCTGAAACACGAACACGCCGGCAATGACCGCAACGGCGATGCTGATCGAAAGAACAGCCGGATTGCACGCCATCTTTTTCCATGTCCACTTCGAACCGCGAATCGCGTCCTTGTCCGGGAACCATTCTGCCGACTCCAGCGGAATAGGAACCAGCCGAACCAACGCAGCGACCGCACGATCGAAGTTCTGTTGATTGACAAATTCGTCGGACCTGTTTGCACGAGAGACCGCCGAGCGCATGGAACGGTCGGCGAACCGGTCCTGGGTGATCGGCGCGCAATTCAAAAGAGCGCGTTGCCGGCGCAAGAACGGTAGCGTTTTCATACACGGGGTGGTTCAGGAACCTTAGCGTCCAGCCATGCCTGCAACTGTCGCCGGCCCTTTGCGAGGAAGCGCGAAAGCTCGGTCAACTTGAGTTCGGCGATATCGAGAATTTCGCGGTAATCGAATTCGTCGAGATAAAAAAGTGCCAGTGCGGTCCTCTGAGGATCGGGCGCGGCGGAAATCCAAATTGCCAGTTGCGCAGGCTCCAGCTGCTGAATCTGTGCCGCAGCCTCTGGAGCGATCTCATTCTCGTCCATATCGAGCGGCTCCGGTTGCAAATCCGTTTTGCTTGCTTCCAAACAGCGCCAGCGCGCGTCGCGGAAAAGCCAAAATGGCTCCTTGGGCAGTTCTCCCTGGGCGGCACGCAGAGCCGCTTCGCGCAATGTGGTGTGAAAAACCTCCTGCGCCCGGCCCAAGTCGCCCAGCATCAAGAAACAAAAACGATAAAGCTGCGGCAAATTTTGCTTTCGATCCGGCACTCTTATCTTCCCCGAAAAAACTTCGTGCATTCTACGCGCCTCTCCAGCATCGACAAGAGTTTGTCGCCGGTTCGCTCGTCGAGACGGCTGCTGTAGTGTCCGCTGTCAACGGATTCGCCTTGCCGCGCCAGAAGTGTATGCGCTGAGGACAGCGCACCCTATAGCACGCGCCATCAACGCAAGCTTGTTATACGGCGCGCGACCTCTCTGGCGTTTTCCGTGCTGTTGAATGCGGAAATACGAAAGTAGCCTTCGCCCTGTGCACCGAAGCCGCTGCCCGGTGTGATGACCACATTCGCCTCGCGCAGCATGCGATCGAACATTTGCCAGCTGGTCAGGCCTTCCAGTGTGCTCGCCCAGATGTAAGGGGCATTTGTTCCTCCAAAAACCTGAAGACCAGCGTCCAAGGCAGCGGCGCGCAACATTTTTGCGTTGGACATGTAGTGATCGATGAGCGCGCGGACTTGCTTACGGCCTTCAGATGAGTACAGCGCCTCGGCGCCGCGTTGCACCGGGTAACTGACGCCGTTCGATTTGGTACTCCAACGCCGCTGCCAAAGTGGATGCAGCGGCAGCCGTCGATCGTTCTCCGTTCGGCCGGGAACCGATTTAGGCATTACCGTGAAGCCGCAGCGCACGCCGGTGAACCCGCCGTTCTTCGAGAAGCTACGCAATTCAATCGCGCACTCGCGGGCGCCAGGAATTTCGAAAACGGAATGCGGAATTTCCGGATCGGAAATGTACGCCTCGTAAGCGGCATCGAAGAGCAGAAGCGCCTCGTGTTCGCGCGCGTACGCGACCCACGCCGCAAGTTGCTCGCGCATGGCTACGGCGCCGGTTGGATTATTCGGAAAACAGAGATAAACCAGATCGACGTGTTCCTTTGGCGGCTCGGGGACAAAATTATTTTCCGCCGTGCCGCGCAAATAAAGAAGCCCTTCGTAGCTGCCGTCTTTTCGCGCGGGGCCGGTATGGCCGGCCATCACGTTCGTATCGACATAGGCCGGATAGACCGGATCGGGAACCGCGACTTTGTTTTGCTCCCCGAGAATGTCGAGGATGTAACCGCAATCACATTTTGAGCCATCAGACACAAAAATTTCGTCGTCGGCAATGTCGATATTCCGGTCGCGATAATCCCGCTGCGCGATTGTCGATCTGAGAAATTCGTAGCCTTGTTCCGGCCCATAGCCACGAAATGTCTCGTGATGGCCGAGCTCTTCGACAGCGCGCTTCATCGCTTCGATCGCCGCGCGCGGGAGCGGTTCGGTCACGTCACCGATTCCGCAACGGATCAAGCGCTTGCCCGCTTCGGGGTTCGCTTCGCAAAATTCGCGTACCCTTCGTGCTACTTCGGGAAAAAGATAGCCGGCCTGAAGCTTGAGATAATTTTCGTTCAGATAAGCCATGTCTTGGGTAGCGGTCGCCGCGGCGACCTGGTTTTGGCGTCTCGCCAAAACGGACTTAACTTGTGATCACGACCGCGTCCAGAAGAGCGAAGCGCCTAGAACGTTCGCGAAGGCGCGACGCCTTCGCCAGCACGCGAGACGCCTGCGGCTACCCAAATGCGAATTCGCTGGCGGCTCAGTAATTCTTCGCTACCGCGTCCCAGTTCACCACGTTCCACCAGGCCTTAATGTAATCTGCCCGGCGATTTTGATATTTCAGGTAGTAGGCGTGCTCCCACACATCGACGCCGAGGATCGGCGTGTTGCCATCCATCAGAGAGCTGTCCTGATTCGGCGTCGAAATAATCTCGAGCTTGCCGTTTTTGTTTTTGATCAGCCATGCCCAGCCGCTGCCGAAACGGCCTGTGCCCGCCGCGGCAAATTTTTCCCTGAAGTCATCGAAGCTGCCGAACGTGGATTTGATGTCGTCGGCGAGTTTGCCTTTCGGTTCGCCGCCAGCATTCGGTCCCATGATTTTCCAGAAGAAGGAATGATTGGCGTGACCGCCGCCGTTGTTGCGCACGACAGTGCGAATGTCTTCCGGCACCGATTTGAGATCGCTGATCAAATCTTCCACCGATTTCTTTTCAAGATCGGCTTTGCCTTTGATCGCCTTGTTGAGGTTGTCGATGTAAGCTTGATGATGCTTGGTGTAATGGATTTCCATCGTCTTCGCATCAATGTGCGGCTCCAAAGCATCGTACTGGTAAGGTAATTTTGGTAATTCGTAAGCCATAATCTTTACAGTTAGATCGAATTACGCTGCGCGACAGGTTTTATTTTCTGCGCAGGAAGATAGCGATTTTTATGGTAGGGACGCCGCGCGGCGGCGTCCGGTCGGCGCAGCGCGCCGACCCCACCCATCGCAGCGGTAAAAACCCGGGTGATGGCCAAGGCCGCTGCGGTAATTGATGTACGTGGCGAGCGCGAGCAGCGGGAAATTCTGACGATAGAAGTCATATTTGAGATAGAACACTTTCGGAAATCCGGTGCCGGTGATTTGTTCTTCGTCCCATGAGCCGTCGGCTTTTTGCGAACGGAGCAGGTGAACGCTCGGTCGATCGAGATCGCCGCAAGCGCAAATACCCATCAGCGCCCATGCAGTCTGCGAAGCGGTACTCTCGCCAATGCCTTTCGCCCCAGGATTGTCGTAGGTTGCACAGGTCTCGCCCCAGCCGCCATCGCTGTTTTGACAGCTCTCCAGCCAGTCGCGCCCACGCAATATCCAGTCTTGCGTCATGTCCTGACCGATGGCGCGCAAGCCGCGCAACACCTGCCATGTGCCATAAATGTAATTTACACCCCAGCGGCCGTACCAGGAACCGTCGTCCTCCTGCGTCTGGATCAAATACTCTAACGCGCGTTTCACAGCGGGATGATTCCGGTCGAACCCAATATAGCCGAACAACTCGAGCGTCCGCGCAGTCAGATCACTGCAGGTCGGGTCGAGAATCGCATTATGATCGGCAAACGGCATGTCTTCCAGCCATGGCGTCGTCACATTTTTGTCAAAAGCGGCCCAGCCGCCATCGTCGCATTGGAAACTGAGCTGCCATCCAAGCGCGCGACGAAAGAGTTCGTTGAGTGACTCTCGATCTTTCGGCTGAACCAGCCGCAATGCCATCAACACCATTCCCGTGTCGTCTGTGTCCGGATAATAAATATTGTTGTACTCGAACGCCCAGCCGCTGGCTTGAGGATATGGATTGTTTACCGCCCAATCACCACGAATGCGCACTTCCTTCCCGATCAACCAATCCGCGGCCTTCTGTAGTGCGGGATGCTCCGGCGAGACGCCGGATTCGGTCAGCGAGATAATGCTGATGGCCGTATCCCAAACGGGAGACAGACAAGGTTGAATGCGAAAATCTTCTGGGTCGTCGACAAACAGCCCCGCAAAATCTTTTTCTACCTTGGCATAAACCGGATTTTTCTTCGAGTAACCCAATGTGCGCAAGGCGATCAAAGAGTTCAGCATCGCTGGAAACACCGCTGCGAGCCCATCGCTGCCTTCGCCGATGCGTTCAAGCATCCACCGCTCCGCTTCTTCGAGCGCACGCCGGCGCAGCGGGCGAAACCCAAGTGGATGCAAGAATTTCAGAACATCTTCAACTCGGAGAAAGAAATTGCGCCACGTCCAGAACTTTTCGCTGCGCGGAAGCCGCAAATCGCTTTGCTCTGTGCCGATAGGATAGAGCTCGTGCAACTGCTTTTCGCCAGGCAAAACGCGAGTTGGTTTGAAATGATTGATGATGGCCAGGGGAACAAGCATGGCCCGGCTCCACGACGACATTTTGTAAATGTGAAACGGCGCCCAGCTCGGCAGGAGCACCATTTCCGCAGGGATCGTCGGCAAATACTTCCACGGAAATTGTCCCAGGAGCGCAAGATAAAGCTTGCTGAAGGTATTCATCTGAGGAATACCGCCGAGGCGCATGATGTTGGCGCGCGCTTCGTGCATGAACGGCGCGTCCGCCGAACAGCCAGCGAGTTTCAGCGCGAAATATGCTTTCACGGAAGCGTTAATCTCGCTCGGACCGCCGTGATAAATATTCCAACCGCCATCCGGCAGTTGCCGTTTCAGGATGTGACGAACGCAACGGCGCTGCAATTGCGCATCTACTTCACGACACCAGTGCATGAA
>QHOF01000050.1:0-431 GCA_003219335.1 Verrucomicrobiota bacterium
AAGAAGAGCGACTGAAATTTTACGAAAACATCGGCATCTCGCGGGCGAACCTTCACGTGCGCAACGTGCCGAATGAAGAGCGCGCGTTTTATTCCAAAGGCACTTACGACATCGAATATGATTTTCCGTTTGGCCGACAGGAGCTCGAAGGTGTTGCGTACCGCACTGATTACGATTTATCGCAACACCAGAAGGCCAGTGGAAAATCTCTCGAATATTTTGATGAGGAAACCAAGCAGCGATTTATTCCGCACGTTGTGGAGCCGAGTGCGGGCGTCGACCGTACAGTGCTGGCGCTGATCTGTGAGGCGTATTCCGAAGACGAAGCGCCGGACGAAAAAGGAAAAATGGAAGCGCGGATTGTCCTACGTTTCCATCCACGAGTGGCGCCGATCAAGTGTGCGGTGTTTCCGCTTTTGAAGAACAGGGAA
>QHOF01000050.1:500-7308 GCA_003219335.1 Verrucomicrobiota bacterium
GTGCCATCGGACGTCGTTACCGGCGCCAGGATGAAATAGGAACGCCGTTTGGAGTGACGGTTGATTTCGAAACGCTCGGAGAAAAAGACTCGTCGTTACTTAACACCGTCACGCTGCGCGAGCGCGATTCGATGAAACAGGAACGCGTTAAAATTTCCGACTTGCTAGAGTTGCTTTCGGTGCGAATTGCATAGTCGAACCAATGCACGTTGAGATTTTTACGTTGTGCGACGCAGCTACCGTTGATGCTGCCGGCAAATTAAACATTCTAGGCTCATTTGATCGCATAAACGCAGCGGCGGAACCGATTTTACATATGCATTGCGCGTTGGCACTCAAATTACGTTTTGAACGCGTGGAAGAAGCGCAGAAAAAGTTTCGCCTTGCATTTGTTGATTCAGACGGAACGGCTGTAATGCCGCCGATCGATGGTACGGCGGATGTGCACTTAGAAGGCAATGATTCTAGTAGTACCGTATCGATGGCTCTTGATATTCAACAGTTGAAGCTGCCAAAATTCGGCGAGTATTCAATCGACCTGGCGATAGATAGTCGACACGAGGCCTCAATTCCGCTGTTTGTAAAGCCATCAACCCCCGGGATGCCACCGAAATAGAAGCGCATGGCGATAAAGGATTTGCCTGAGATCCTGGCTTCGCGGATTGCTTGATCCTGTGGCGGCGTCGAGTCCAACTGAGAATGGATCTCGAATCATTTCGCGAATATTGCCTCAGTAAGCCGGGGGCGACCGAGGATATGCCGTTTGGTGAAGACGTTCTTGTCTTCAGAGTAGGTGGCAAGATGTTCGCGCTTGCTCCGCTCGATGAAATTCCAGCGAGAGTAAATTTAAAGTGCGATCCTGATTTGGCCCTCGAACTTCGCGACCGATATGAGCAAGTTCGACCCGGCTATCATATGAACAAGAAACACTGGAACACTGTGGAGATTGACAGCGGAATACCAGACGCGGAACTGCGTAAGATGATCGACCATTCCTACGAGTTGGTGGTCAAGCGTTTACCCGACGCGAAGCGCAAATTGTTGTAGAGGCGGCTGTATTAGCCGCCTCTTTATTGGCTAGGCGCTCGCCGCGGCGAGCGCCCCTACAACTTCGTGGCGTGCAACACCTCGCGCAGTTGCACTTCACCGATTTCCAACTGCAACGCCCTGCGCGCGACGCTAAGGAAAATGTCCGGCGCGTCAGTCAAGGCGATCTCCAGTCCTGCCAAATTCCCCGCCGGCGCGCTCAGGTATGATTGGACCAGAAGCTTCTTCACGGCCATAGCACAATTGCGTGCGGAATCGACGAGGCGCACCGTTTTTGGAAGCGCACGAGAAATTGCGTGCACCAGTAATGGATAATGCGTGCAGCCAAGCACCAGAGTATCGATCCCCTGGTGGACGAGCGGTCCGAGGTATCGCGCGATAACGCGATCTGTTAATTCATCCTCCAGCCAGCCTTCTTCAATCAGAGGAACCAGCAACGGGCAGGCGCACGCCGAGACGCGAACCTGCGGATTCAGCGCGCGCAATTCGCGTTCGTACGCGCCGCTTTTGATTGTTGCGCGCGTCCCGATCACACCGACATGCTGGTTACGCGTGGCCGCGAGCGCAGCCTGCGCACCAGGCTTGATCACGCCGATCACGGGAACAGCGAGCGTTTCTTCCAGCTTCGGCAACGCCACCGCCGACGCCGAGTTGCACGCGATCACGACGGCTTTCACATTTTCTGCGACGAGCAGATCAGTCATTTCGATGCTGTAACGCTCGACTGTGCTCGCACTTTTTCCGCCATAGGGAACGCGCGCCGTATCGCCGAGATAGAAAATGTTTTCGTTCGGCAAGAGCTCGCGCAACGCCTTCACGACCGTCAGCCCGCCGACGCCGGAATCGAAAACGCCGATGGGTCGCAGGTCGCTCATGCAGCGAAAAAGTGGCGGTGCAATTAGAGTAGCGCAAGCCTCTCGCTTGCGTTTGTTACGGTTCGAAAGCCAGAGGCATGCGCTACTTTTATTGAAAATGGCCGAACTTCCCAAGAGATACGATCCGAAGGCGGTTGAGACGAAGTGGTATCGGCGGTGGATCGACGATCGCGATTTTCAAGCCAACCCGCGGTCGTCGAAACCGCCGTTCTCCATTGTGATGCCGCCGCCCAATATCACCGGCGTTCTCACGCTCGGCCACGTTTTGAACAACACCATCCAGGACATTCTGTGCCGGCGCGCGCGAATGCAGGGCTTTGAAGTGCTTTGGCTGCCTGGAATGGATCACGCCGGAATCGGAACACAAACGGCGGTGGAGAAATATTTGCGGCGGACTGAAAACAAAACGCGTCACGATCTCGGTCGCGAAGAATTTTTACGGCGTGTTCTGGAATGGCAGGACAAACATGGCGGCATCATTATCGAACAGCTCAAGCGTTTGGGTTGTTCGTGCGATTGGTCACGGCAACGCTACACCCTTGACGAGTCTTATGCCGCTGCTGTCCAAAAAATCTTTGTCGATCTCTACAACAAAGAGCTGATCTATCGCGGCCGCCGGATGATTAACTGGGACCCGGCTGCGCAAACGGCGCTCTCGGATGAGGAGGTCGTTTCCAAGCCGCAGAAAGGGAATCTTTACTTCGTTCGCTACGAAATCGTTGAAGAACCTGGTCGCTTTCTTGAAATCGCAACCACGCGCCCGGAAACGATCATGGCCGACACGGCGATGGCTTTTCATCCAGGCGACAAACGATACCTCGGTCTTTTAGGCAAACACGCGTGGCGCCCGCTGGCGCGCGAGAAGATTCGGATCATTGCTGACGATGCAATCGATCCGGAGTTCGGCACGGGCGTTTTGAAAGTCACGCCTGCGCATGATGCACTCGATTTCGAAATCGGCCAGCGCCACAACCTGCATGTGGTCGATGTTCTGCATCCTGACGGACGCATCAATTGCCCGGCAGTTCCAGAGTTGGATGGGCTTGACCGGTTCGAAGCGCGCAAGAAAGCCGCGGAGCTATTGCAGGCGAGGGGATTGCTGGCGAAGACCGAGCCGTATGAAAACAATGTCGGGTTCAGCGATCGCAGCGATGTGCCAATCGAGCCGCGCGTCAGCGAGCAATGGTTCCTGCGGTATCCAAAAACCAATGAAGCGCTAGCGGCGGTGCGCGATCATCTCATCCGTTTCTTTCCCGTGCATTGGGAGAAGGTTTACGCCCAGTGGCTGCAGAACATTCGCGATTGGTGCATCAGCCGCCAGGTGTGGTGGGGACACCGCATACCGGCGTGGTACATAGTAACGCGACCGTCTCGGTTGCCTGAGGTAGCGCATGCGTCTCGCTTGCGCGATGAGGAAGAACGCAAGCCAGAGGCTCGTCTTCGTATGCGGGATCAAGACACATGCAAGCCGGAGGCTCGCGCGACCATTTACGTCGGCATCGAGCCGCCGCCTGATGCTGAGAATTGGATTCAGGACGAGGACACGCTAGACACATGGTTTTCATCGTGGCTTTGGGCGTACGAAACGATGGATGAGAAAACGCGCGCGAAATTTTATCCGACCAATGTGCTCGTGACTGCGCCCGACATCATTTTCTTCTGGGTAGCGCGGATGATCATTGCAGGGCTCGAGTTTAAGCCGGGCAAGTCCAACCGCGACGAAGACAATGTTCCGTTTCGCCACGTTTATTTTACGGGACTGATTCGCGACAAGCTGGGTCGAAAGATGTCGAAGTCGTTGGGCAACTCGCCCGATCCGCTCGAGCTGATCGACAAATATGGCGCCGACGGCTTGCGATTTGGTCTGATGCGGATTGCGCCCAGTGGCCAGGACATTCGCTTCGATGAAAAACAAATCGAGCAAGGCCGTAACTTCGCGACAAAGCTCTGGAACGTTGCGCGCTTTCGTCAGATGCACGGGGTGAGCGAGGCTGCCCCGAGGATCGACAAGAAAACGCTGTCGATCTATGCCGTGGAATTACTCGCCCGCTTAAACGAGACGATTGATGCGATCGAGGCGGCGTATCGTGAATATCAATTCAACACGGTTGCCCAACGCCTCTATGATTTTGTCTGGAGCGATTATTGCGATTGGTTCGTTGAAGCGGCGAAGACCGACATCTTCAGTGAGGACGAGGCGAAGAAGAAATCTGCGCTGGCAGTGATGGATTTCGTCCTCTCGGCGATTTTGCGGCTGCTGCATCCCTTTATGCCGCACCTTACCGAGGAGCTATGGTCGTTACTAGGGTTCGGAAAGGAGTCGATTCAATTTGCCGCTCTACCGGAAAAGATGGTGCTGGATGGAGTCGCCGACGTTCCAGGCAAGCGTCAGCTTGCCTTGGCTATTTACCAGACTGTGCAGGCTGGCCGCAATCTTCGTGCAGAGTCCAAAGTGCCATCAAACAGGAAGATAGGATTTATTTTACGTGCAGATGAGAAATTGATTTCCGACCAGGTCTCGACCCTAACCCGGCTGTTGAATGCCGAAGAAGTAAGACTGGATCGGAAATATCGCGCCTCGGCTGGCAATCCTGTGGCAGTCACTCCACTCGGCGAGATTTTTCTGGCAATTGCGGCTACGGATAAGGCACGAGAACGAGAGCGGCTGGATAAGGAAATCGCAAAGGTTGAGAACGAACTGCGCACAGCAGAACACAAATTGGACCACAAAGCCTTTGTGGATCGCGCTCCCGCGGCCGTGGTGGAAGAGCATCGCGCGCGACTCAAAAATCTCAGCGCACAACTGGCGAAGTTGAAACAGGCGAGGGAAGGCCTGAGTTAAAAATTACCTTGTGTCGGTCAATTTTTGCACCGCGCTTTTCGAAGAAGCTTTTTAGCTCAGGTGTGTAGAAGGTTCCGTCGTATTCCTGGTTCAATTCCAGCCAGACGCGACCCCGCGGGGCCAGATGTTTGGCCAGATCGTTGAGGAAACATTCCCATTCTGGTACGCCCCAAACATCGGCCTGCTTATGGCGATTGAAGCAGACCAGGAATGCCGTGATCAGATCAAATTTTCCGAGGTCGGGCAGGGGATCGAAAGCTTTGATTTGCCAGATCACACGGCGCACGCCGAGCAGATGCATGAGGTCGCCAAACATGGGGAGCTGGTCCAGGTCCAGCCCGAGGCCCTCGTGGCCGAGCAGCTGCGCGATGTAAAGGAAATATCCCGCACCGCAGCCAAGATCGAGAATGCGTTTCGGCCGGGCAAAGTCGAGCTCGATCTCGCGAATCCGGCGAATGTTGATGGTGATCCATCGTTCGAGGTCAAGAAATTTGGGCCAGTCCGGGCTGGGACCCTTCACCGCGTAGCGCCGCCGAATCTGCTCGAACCCCTGGGGGTCGATTGTTTCAATCACCCTTTTCGTCTCCAGCCGAAAACGCTTCGGCCGAAGAAGTCTGAGCGCGTGCCTTCTTGCGCTAGCCAGGCTCCGGCCATCCACAAGTTTTTTGAGCTTGCGAGGAAGTTTTTTCAGTCTATGGCGAGAGCCCACCGGAGGATAGACCACAGCTTCTGGCGCAGCGCAAGAATTTCAATTAAACTGCGAATGAAATGAGTTGGTGGAAAAAGCTGCTCTGGGTTTTCATCTCTGCGTTGGGGGTGTGGGCGATGGCAGTTCTGGCGCTCTCCCACGGCGAACAAATCAGCGCGCTGTGGATTGTTCTGGCTGGGTTTTGCGCATTGTCGATTAGCTATCGTTTCTACAGCAAATGGCTGGCGGCAAAGGTGCTCGTGCTCAACGAGGCGCGCGCCACGCCGGCCGTCCTGCAAAATGACAGCAAGGACTACGTGCCGACAAATCGATGGATGGTTTTCGGGCATCATTTTGCGGCGATCGCTGGTCCGGGACCGCTAGTCGGTCCGGTGCTGGCAGCGCAGTTTGGGTTCCTCCCGGGCACACTCTGGATTCTGATCGGTGCGACGCTCGGCGGAGGAGTGCACGATATGGTTGTTCTGTTTGCCTCGATCCGGCGCGGCGGGAAAACGCTCGGCCAGATGGTGAAGGACGAAATCGGGCGTGGCGTGGGCTTGCTCGCTCTCATCAGCGTGCTGGCCATTATGATTATCTTGCTTGCTGTTCTCGCGCTGGTGGTGGTCCAGGCCCTGGCGCAAAGTCCGTGGGGTGTTTTCACCATCGCGGTTACAATCCCGCTGGCGTTGATCATGGGAATCGGCTTGCGTACAGGGAAAGTGAGCGTTGCCGCGATTACGATTTTCGGGTTGCTGGGTCTGGCGTTCGGCGTGTGGGGCGGGCAATTCCTGGCGCACTTTCCCGCGATTGAAGCCTGGTTCCGTCACGACCAGAAATGGCTGGCTTGGGCGATCATGCTCTACGGCTTGGCTGCGTCGGTTCTGCCGGTGTGGATGTTGCTCACGCCGCGCGATTACCTCAGCACGTTTTTGAAGCTTGGCACAGTCGCCATGCTCGCGGCTGCCGTGATGTTGATCAACCCGACATTGCAGATGCCCGCGATTACAAAATTCATCGACGGCAGCGGCCTTGTCTTTGCAGGTCCAGTGTTTCCCTTTGTTTGCATCACTATCGCATGCGGCGCGGTCTCAGGGTTTCATTCCCTTATCGCTTCAGGCACGACGCCAAAAATGATAAGACGCGAGTCGCGGATCCGGAATATTGGCTACGGCGCGATGGTGACCGAAATGATGGTCGCTTTGATGGCGATGATCGCTGCGTGCGTGCTGCAACCGGGCCAATATTTTGCGATTAACTCGAAAGGCACACCCACCGAAGTCGTGGCAAAAGTTTCCAACGCTGGCTTCCCCGTGACGGAAAAAGAAATGCAGACGCTCGCCACGAACCTCGGCGAAT
>QHOF01000050.1:7447-8251 GCA_003219335.1 Verrucomicrobiota bacterium
CATGTTTGAAGCGTTGTTCATTCTCACGACGATCGATGCGGGCACGCGCGTGGGACGATTTTTGCTTCAGGATTTCCTGGGCAACGTGTGGCGACCGCTGGGCAACACACGTTCATGGAGCGCGAACTTCTTCTCCAGCGTGTTGCTGGTCGCAGCATGGGGTTGGTTTTTGTACGAGGGTGTGATCGATCCCCTTGGGGGCATTAACTCGCTTTGGCCGCTGTTCGGCTTGGCCAATCAATTGCTGTCGGTAGTAGCGCTCTGCCTCGGCACAACGCTCCTGATCAAAATGCACAAAAGCAAATATCTCTTCGTGACGCTCGTGCCTCTTTGCTTCATGTGCGCCGTCACCTTTTCGGCCGGTTATCTGAAAATCTTCTCAGCCGATCCGAGACTTGGATTTTTAAGTGGCGCGCGGTCATTGTTGCGTGAGGCTGCCGAGATCGCAGATCCAACCAAGGCTGCCGAATTGGTCCGGCAGGCAGGCGTATGGCGATTCGACGCGCTTGTCGCTGTGTTCTTTCTGGTGCTCGTACTAATGATCGTGCTCGGCTCCGCGAGACAATGGTGGCGATTATTGCGGGGCAAAAAGCCTCTGATCCTATACGAGAGCGAATTTATCCCGATTACCGCGGCGCAACTGGCAGAATTGTAGTCCTAAAATTCCCGGCGCGTCATCTGGCTGCGCGGTTCGCGGCGGAGGAGGCTGTCTCGAAAACCGGCTGGTTCAAATCCGTAATATTGGTGAGAATTCATGTAATTCGTGTCTAAGTTCTCAGTCGCGATAATCCCGCAGTTTGAATT
>QHOF01000050.1:8319-8947 GCA_003219335.1 Verrucomicrobiota bacterium
AGCTGCGGCCGCCGTTATGATTGGCGATCTCGCGCACCGCTCGGACAGCCGCAAGTTGCGCGTAGCAATTCTTGCGGAACTTCAGCCGATCGCTTTGAAGAACTGTACGTTGAAACGCTTCGGCAGCGCCAATGACGGCGGTTACCTGATGTGCGAGAATCTGATTGAGCCGCTCGATGCGGCGTACTCGTATGGTGTTGGCAGGAACGACGACTGGGGATGCGAGGTGTCGCGCCGGTATCACGTCCCGGTGCATCAGTACGACTGTTTTGATCCCGCGCGGCCAACTTGCAACGGCGGCGCGTTCGTGTTTCACGATGAATGCGTCGGCGACCGTAACGGCTACAGGGGTTCGCGTTTCTTCGACACGCTGGAAAACCAGATCAGGAAAAACGGCGACACCGGCCGGCGCCTGATCATCAAGATGGACATCGAGGGCGCGGAATGGGATTCGCTCCTCGCAGCCCCCGACGAGCTACTGGCTTCGATTCCGCAGATCACGATGGAGATGCACGGCTTCGATGATCCGAAGATTGTCGAGGTGCTCCGGAAACTGAAGCGGAATTTCTATCTCGTGAACCTCCACTTTAACAACTGGTCATGCACGCCGAAGGCGGCGCCGCTCCCA
>QHOF01000051.1 GCA_003219335.1 Verrucomicrobiota bacterium
ATTCCTTCGGTAACCGCGAAAATGTCGTCCGGCTTGACGAACGACGCTTCGATGTCGATTTGTGTGAACTCGGGTTGGCGGTCGGCCCGCAAATCTTCGTCGCGAAAACATTTCGCGATCTGAAAATATTTCTCCACGCCTGCGACCATGAGCAGTTGTTTGTATTGCTGCGGCGCCTGCGGGAGGGCGTAAAATTTTCCGGGCGTGATCCGGCTCGGCACCAAAAAGTCGCGCGCGCCTTCCGGCGTGCTCTTGGAGAGAATGGGCGTTTCGAGCTCGACGTACCCCTGGCTGTCGAGATAGTCGCGCGTCGCCTTCGCCACGCGATGACGCATCCGCAAATTACGCGCGAGACGTGGCCGGCGAAGATCGAAATACCGGTGCGTCATTCGCAGATCTTCGTTCTGCGGCTCGGCATCGAGCGGGAACGGCAGCGGATCGGCGCTATTCAAAATGCGGAGGTGGTTTGGAATGATTTCGATATCGCCGGTCGCGAGGTTTGGATTTTCCGTGCCCGCTGGTCGCGCCGCGACGCGGCCCGAAACCTGAATCACGTCTTCGCTGCGCAAGCCGTGTGCTTCCTTCGCGAGCTCGGCATTTTCCTCTGGACGAAAAACCACCTGGGTGAGCCCTTCACGATCGCGCAGATCAATGAAGATCACGCCGCCGTGATCGCGCGTAACGTTTACCCACCCGGCAAGTGCGACTTGCCTGCCGATATCGCTTTTGCGAAGTGAGTTGCAATCGTGCGTGCGATACATTTTTTTCGTCATTCCGAGCGCAGTCGCCTGCCAAGCCGTAGCTCCATTCGAAGGCTGGAGGAATCCCGTTGTCAAACCCAGGGTTAAATTGCGGGATCCTTCGACTCCGCTGCGCTCCGCTCAGGATGACAAGCTGACTTGCGCTTGCAAGTGCGCAAGTAGGCGATCCTGCGGCGCGAGTTCTTGCTCGGCCGTTGCCATATTCTTGATTTTCACCTGCGGCCATTCGTCTCCGTAGAGAAGCGCTACGCGCGCGCCCAGTTCTTCGGCGGCCTGAAATTGCCGGGCGACCTTGGTTGGCGTGAGCGGATAATCGACGCGGTATCCGCGCTCGCGAAGCTGCTGAATTTGTGCAAGCGCATCGGCGCGACGTTCTTCCTTGGCGATGACGATGTAGATGTCGATCTTGCGGTTGCTCGCAATCGCTTTCTCCATGGCTTCACGAGCGTGCGGCGTTTCATTGATCAGTTCGCCCAGCACGACATCGCCCATTGCAAATCCAAGCGCGGGCAGCGAAACCGCGCCATCGCTGAGCAGGCCGATCAAATTGTCGTAACGTCCGCCGCCGGCGATCGCGCGGAATTTTCCGGCCCGATCGAACACCTCAAATACTATACCGGTGTAATAAGCGAGGCCCCGAACAATCCCGACATCGATCTCGATGAAATCGGCCAATCCCCGCTCGCGCAGACCAGCGATAAGCCTGTTGAGTTTGTCGCTGTTTCCACCGCCACCCTTTAAAGTTGCGAAGACGGGGTCGGCGAGCTTTCCAAGTTTCTCAACAGTTCGCTCACGCGGCTCACGACCGAATTTATCGATGACCTGAAGTAATTCGTCCCAGCGATCGGCCGGCATATTTTGCTCGCGGAAAAAATCTGTCCAGAATTCGCGGTCGCTGATTCGGACGACGACATCTTTTTCGCTCAGGCCGAACGCGCGCAGGACATCGATGCATAGGGCGACGAGCTCGATATCGGCGGCGAGGTCGGCTTCACCGATGATGTCGCAATTCAACTGGAAATGTTCGCGCAACCGGCCGCGCTGTTGTTTTTCGTACCGGAAGAATTGGCCGATGGAAAACCATTTGAGCGGTTTCTTGAACTCGCGCTCGTGCGCAGCGACCACGCGCGCCAGGGTGGGCGTCAGCTCGGGGCGGAGCGCCACTTCGCGGTCGCCTTTGTCTTTGAAATGGAAGAGCTGTTCGACAATTTCAGCCCCGCTCTTCTTTTTGTAGAGATCCGTCGGCTCCAGCACCGGGCCTTCCCATTCCACAAAGCCATAGCGGCGGGCGACCTCGCGCCAGCAGGCGAAAATATGATTACGCACCGCGCATTGCTCGGGTAGGAAATCGCGAAAACCGGGCAAAGTCTGCATAGTGGACACGTTACGTTGCTCTGGCAGGGACGCCTCCATCGCCTCCTCGGACACGACCGGGCGAGCCGGAATTTACGAAACCAAGGCAAAGCTGAAGAAACTCCGGGGTTAACGGTACGGAGCCATTCACGATCGAGAACATCGATTTAATCAAAGCAGAGGGGCAAATATGAAACAAACCAGATTAATGAAAATATTAACAGCAGGCATGCTTTGCGCGGCAGCGCTCGGATTAGCGCTGGCGCAGCAGACTACCACCACAACGACCACGGATCCGGTAACAGGCACAACCACAACCGCGCAAACGACCACGAGCGCCGCCGGGACAATTGTGACTAACGTGCCTGATTCGGATTACATCACCTTCCGAACGGCGCCGGATGTGCCGCCCGTGCGGTATTACTACACCAAAGAGACGAGCATTTTAGACCCGGAAGGTCACATCGTGACCTGGTCCGCAATTCGGCCGGACATGCCGGCGACCATCTATTACACGACCGTTGGTGACCGGGTGGTGGTGCGCAAAGTCGTGCTGGCCCAGCCTGTAACAGTTTACAAGCACGAGGAAACGACTACCACCACGACAAAGCCGTAATCGTTCCCGCTAAAATTAAAAGCGCCCGCGAGAAATTTCCCGGGCGCTTTTTTGTACGCGATTTCATAAGTCCTGTAGCCACCGGCCTGTGGCCGGTTCATCTCGACTGCTTTTCTCGTGATTGACACGGCCACACAGGGCCGTGGCTACAGCAGCACGCGCTACTCTGGCCGAAGCGGCCAGTTTCACCTTGCCGGCTTCTCGCGTAAATTCGCAGCCGGATGGCTGCATTAAAAAGGGAGAAGCCGGATTTGCAGAAGAAAGTGCACGAAGTGCCGCACAGGCCGGGTGTGTACCTGATGCGCGACCGGTTTAACCGCGTGATTTACGTGGGCAAGGCGCGCGACCTGCGCAAACGCGTGAGCTCCTATTTCCTGCCATCAAAAATGGCGCAGGCCGATTTGAAGACGCGTGCCATGCTCGATGCGACGTGGGATTTTGAGACGCACACCGTTCGCAGCGAAGCGGAATCCGTTTTGCTCGAGGGCAAACTGATAAAGGAATATCGGCCGCGTTACAATGTTTCCTTCCGGGATGACAAACGGTTCCTCCTGGTCGGGGTCGATCTTTCAGAAGAATGGCCGCGTTTTCGCCTCGCCCGGTTCAAAAAGGACGATGGCAGCCGTTACTTCGGCCCGTACGCGCACGCAGGCGCGCTGCGGCAGACATTAAATTTCATGCGCAAAAAATTCGGGCTGCTCACCTTTGGCCGGGGCGCGCCGACGGAGCGGGAACTGAAGTCCTCGACCTACCAGGTGCCGGTGCGTTTGAGCGAGATCAGCGCTGCCGAATACCGCGAGCGCGTCGCGCAAGCGTGCGAGTTCCTCGAAGGCAAATCCCGAGAGATGATCGCGGCACTCGAGGAACAAATGCAGAAGGCTGCCGAGAAAATGGAGTTTGAGAAAGCTGCTGAGCTGCGCGACATGATTGAAGATTTGCGTGACACCACGAAGCCAACGCGGCGGTTTACGCGTGGCAGTTTGCCGAGCACAATCGATCCCATCGCAGACGTGCGGGAATTGGCGGACGCGCTGCGTTTGCCGCACCTGCCGCGCATAATGGAATGTTTCGACATCTCGAACATTTCCGCGACACACGTGGTTGCCTCGATGGTTTGCTTCCGAGACGGCGTACCGGACAAGGACAATTACCGGCGCTATCGCGTGCGCACTGTCGAAGGCCAGGACGATTTTGCCAGCATGGCCGAGGTGGTGCGGCGCAGGTATTCGCGGATTTTGCTGGAGGCACGTGAGACGAACCAGGACCGGGCGGAATTCTCACAGGAGGAAACAGTCGAGGGCCTGCAAAGGTTGGAGAAGCAAACGCTCAACGCTCAACTTCCAACGTCCAACGCCCAATTGGAAGCGCGGAAATTTCCTGCGCCTGTCAGATTGCCGGACCTGATCATCGTCGATGGGGGAAAGGGCCAGCTCTCGGCAGCGTGTGGTGAATTGCAGCGATTAGGCTTGCACGAGCTTTCCATCATCGGCCTGGCGAAAGAACGCGAGGAGATTTACCGGCCAAGCCGCGCGTTGTCATTGCGACTTCCAATGGATTCCGGCGCGCTGCGATTGCTTCAGCGCATTCGCGACGAGGCGCATCGGTTCGCGAACGCGTACCACCAACTGCTCATGAAAAAACGCGTGGAAGAAAGCATTCTCGACGATTGCCCCGGTGTGAGCCAGCACCGGAAAAATTTGTTGTTGCGGCGATTTGGCTCTGTGAATCGTCTTCGCAAAGCGAGCGTTGAGGAGATCGCCGCGACGGAAGGCATCGGCCGAAAGCTGGCTGAAGAAGTCCACCGGTTCTTGCAGCGGCATTGATTTATCCGCAGAGTTCGCGTGAAATGAAGTTTGTCCGAATCTGTGGAAATCTGCGGCATCTGTGGATCGCCTTATCGCTGTTGGCGGTACCGGCGACACCGCGCGCGCAGACGCTGATGCCCACGCCTGCGCCGAGTCCGAATGAGTCGCCAGAAGAAGAGACGATTATCCCGACATTCGAGACGCAAAAGCTCGCGCGCACTTACATCCTCGATGTTCCCGCTCCGCGTGGGCAAATCACAGATCGCAGCGGCGCGCCGCTGGCGCAAAACCGACTCACCTACAATCTCGTCATCAATTTTCCCACGCCGCTGAATTTTTCCGGTGCGCAGGCGGTGGATTTTGCCAGGGAGAAAATCGATGCGGCAGGCCAGTTGGTCGGGCGCAAGCTCCGGATTTCTGATGAGGCGATCGTGCGTCATTATCGCAATCGGGGAATCATGCCGCTAGAGATCGCGCAGAATCTTAGCGAGACGGAATACGAAAAAATCAAGAATGATCTGCCGGCAGGCGTAACGCTGCGGCCGGTTTACGTGCGGGTTTACCCGAACGGAAAGCTTGCCGGCCAGGTCGTCGGTTACACCGGAAAGACCGGACGAAACCCCGACGGCATCGTGGATAATCACGAAACGCTCTGGCCGGAAACGGAGGGACGCGAAGGGCTCGAGCAAACCTTCAACGAGATGCTCACCGGCAAGCACGGCGAATACAAACTCACCTTCAACAAGGTCGGCCGGAAGACTTCCGAGAAACTCATCACCCCGCCTGAGCCTGGATGCAATGTGGTCACCACGCTGGATTTGCGCCTCCAGCAACTCGCGGAAAAAACGCTGGAAGCGAAAGCAAAACGCGGCGCGATAGTGATTATCGATCCAAACAACGGCGACATTCTTGCGCTGGCGTCCTGGCCTACATACGATCCGAATCTGTTTGTGCCGTCGATCTCGGCCGAGCAGCTCAAGGCCTTGCAGGACAACCCGGATATTCCGCTTTTGCCGCGAGCGTATCGTTCGTCTTATCCGCCTGGGTCCACATTCAAGATTGCGGTCGGGATTGCCGCGCTGGAAAGCCACGCGGTTTATCCGGACGATCGATACGAATGCGTGCCGTCAATTCAGATCGGCAACGTCACTTTCCACAACTGGAAAAAAGGCGATCGCGGCGCGTTGAACTTTGTCCAGGCGCTCACGGAATCATGCGACACTTGGTTTTATCAGGTCGGCATCAAGACCGGCTCGGGGCCCATTATCGATTGGGCGTTACAGCTGGGTTTTGGCGCGAAATGCGGGATCCCGCTGCGCGGCGAAGTGGAAGGGCGCATTCCGAACGACGATTACATGAAAGCGACGCACGGCCGCAAACTGCTCAACGGTGACATCGCAAACATGTCAATCGGTCAGGGGGATGTCCAGGTGACGCCGTTGCAAATGGCGCAGGCGTTGGGCGTCATCGCGAATGGCGGCACGTTTTATCAAACGCGCCTGGTGCAACAGGTGCAGACATTCGATAACCAGATCGTGAGCGCGTACCAGGTGCGCGCGAAGAGGGCGCTGGACCTTTCGCCCGACACGCTGGAGCAGTTGCGCACCGGAATGACCAACGTGGTCAATGGCGCAGGGGGCACTGCGCATCAGGCCAGTCTCGATAACGTGGAAGTCGCTGGGAAAACCGGCACCGCACAATGGGGACCGAAAAACAAGGAGCGCACGGCCGCGTGGTTTGCCGGATTTTTGCCTGCCGATCAACCGCGCTATGCGTTTGCGGCGATTTACGAAGGCGATGTCGGGAGCAAGGTCCATGGTGGTTCCACGGCTGCACCGATGATCGCGGAAGTGTTCAAAGAAATTTACCAGGGACAAATTGTGACCAACCACTCACAACGGCGCGCTCCTCAACAACCCGAAATCCGCCGTGCTTAGCCGGTAGAGCAAGACGAATCTGATTAGCTCTGGTGCGACAGGCAATCCCTGCCTGCAATCGGGTGCATCATGGCCATTCCAGCGTCAAGCTGCTGTCGTCTTCCATTCTCGCCGCTGTGCCCCACGGTTTGCCGAGCTCGCTCACGAGATTGCAAAGCAATTTGGCGTCGGCCGCCGATACGCGTTGTAGCCGAAATCGCCGCATTTGCATCGGAACCAGTTGCGCCGTAATCAACTCGCCGCTGATTGCGTCCAATTC
>QHOF01000052.1:0-14543 GCA_003219335.1 Verrucomicrobiota bacterium
CGATCAGCTTTTTGAATACGACAGCGCAGACTTGCGGTCGGATGCGATCGCTCAACTGCAAAAGCTGGGCACGCTCATCCAGCGCAATCCGAAAGCGACGTTTTCCGTGGACGGCTACACGGATTCGTTTGGCACATTCGAATATAATCTCGATCTGAGCCAGCGCCGGGCCGACAGCGTCAAGCGATATCTCGTCGAGGCAATGCGCATTGATCCTGCGCAAATCGAAACGCACGGTTACGGCGCATCGAAATTCCGCGCGTCGCCAAACGGCTCAATTGAAGAGCAAAGCCCGAATCGCCGCGTAGAAGTCGTAGTGCACACCAGCGAAGGGTAACGCGAAATTGCGGATTTTGTAGCGGCGGTCTGTGACCGCCGATGGCGCTGCGCGGCGACAATTTTCGGCGGTCACAGAGCGCCGCTACAGCATTACCAGTTTTTGATCCACTGCGGAGTAATGGTATCGGTGCCGCTGCTAGGCGGATTAGCAGTTAGGCCACTCGTGCTCCAGAGATCGAACGTAGGATTGTAACCCGTTGTAGTGTCCCCCGTCGCTGCTTGAATCGTAGAATAACCGTAGCTGTTGCCGAACGGGTCTTGAATGTACTGTACATTCTGGGTCTGGTCGGCAGGAAAGAGCATATTAGGCTTGAAAACGAAATACGACCGCGCTCCGCTGTTTGGGGTGCGACTTCCATTTGTCGCTCCAAACAGCGCGTTGTAGAGATCAAGGCTAGCGCTCTGATAAGTGCTGGGGTTTCCAGACGTCCGCGCATTAAGAGAATCCGTATTACTGCTCCGAGTGTAAGCTGCATTATCGGCCTTGTAACTCTCCAGCGCCGCAGACATGGCGGCGATTTCGGTTTCGGCCCGGGAGCGGGCGCCCTTCTTGCGGGCGTAGCCGGCCGTGCTCAGGACCAGGCCCGCGAGAATGAGAATGAGCCCAACAACAACAATCAGTTCGATGAGAGTGAATGCTTTCTGGATGAAAAATGACGAATGGCCCGCCTTCGCTGCGCTACGGCGCGGCAGGCGAATGACCCGCCTTCGCCAGGCTACGGCGTGGCAGGCGGATGACGAATCAATGACGAAGCCCGAATGACGGACTCGACCGGCTTCGACTTTTTCGGCATTAGTCATTCCGTCATTCCCGCCGCAGGCGGGTCACGTTTGTTGTTGCAAGCCGGTGATGATGCTGATGAGCGGTGTGAACAGCGCGAGCACGATCGTGCCGACGATCACCGCAAGGAAAACAATCATGATCGGCTCCAGCATCGAGGTGAGCGCAGCCACGGCATTATCGACTTCGTCGTCATACACGTCGGCGACCTTCAGGAGCATTTCGGGGAGCTTGCCGGTTTCTTCGCCCACATCGATCATGCTGACCACCATCGGCGGAAACGAGCGGCTGGCTTCCAACGGTTGCACGATCGATTCGCCTTCCTTTACGCTGTCGTGCACCTTGGAGATCGCGCGAGCGATTGCCGCGTTGCCTGCGGTCTCGCGCGTGATGTTTAATGCCTGCAAAATCGGCACACCGCTCGTGACCAGTGTCCCAAGTGTGCGCGCGAAACGCGAGATCGCAGTCTTGCGATTTAAATTGCCGAAAAGCGGCATGCGCAGTTTGAAGCTGTCAATGGCCAAGCGCCCGGCGCGTGTGCGGCCAATGAACTTGTAAACGAACACCACAGCCACGACCGCTCCCAGCAGAACCAGGCCGTGGTTCTTCATGAAACCGCTTACGTTGATGACAAACGTCGTGACCGGCGGGAGCGGTTTATTGCCGAGTAGGTCGTGGAAAATCGTTTCGAACTTCGGCACGATAAAGACCAGGAGAAAACTCATGATGCCCACGGCCATGGTCATCACGATGATGGGATAGACCATCGCCGACACGACCTTGTTTTTGATCTTTGTGGCTTTCTCCTGAAACTCGGCAAGCCGGTTCAGCACTAGCTCAAGCACGCCGCCGACCTCGCCGGCTTTGACCATGTTGATGTACAAATCGTTAAAAATGCGCGGATGCAGCGCCAGCGCGTCGGAAAACGTGCTGCCGCCCTGCACGGCGTCGGCGACTTTGTTGATCGTATTTTTCAATACTTTGTCGCGCTCCTGATTTGCCAAAACGTTTAAGCTTCGCAACAACGGCAACCCGGAATCAATCAGTGTCGCCAGTTGACGCGTAAAAAGCATCAGGAGTTTCGACTTAATTTTTTTGCGCTGGAAAAGAACGATGCCCTTTTTCGCGCGCGGCTTCGTCGTGCCCGTCATCTTCGCAGCGCGTTGGCGAGCTTCCTTGCCATCGCGGCTGGCGATCGCCTCTTCAACGACGCTGGTCGGGAAAAAGCCGGCTTGGCGCAGCTGGTTGATTGCTGCGTTGGATGAAACGGCTTCGACCAAACCGGTGGCCTCCTGCCCGCGGGCGTCGAGAGCTATGTAGTTAAAGCGTGGCATGGCTGGCTATTGTAACTACCTTTGGGAGCTATGTCGAGCGTCGAGGCGCCAGAATGACGAATGACCAATGACGAATGACGAAGGAAGCCAAAATCACGAATGAAGAAGACGACAACAGCAACTCCGGTATGGTCGGGGCTTTGGCATTCGTCATTAATTCGTCATTCGTCATTTTGGCCATTCATCATTTGGCTGGCATATTCCATCCACGAGTTAACACGATCTGATGCCGCATCCCTCACGTATATCTGAGCACCTCCTCGATGGTGGTGTCGCCGGCGAAGATGCTCCGCAGGCCGTCCTGGCGCAGCGTGCTCATTCCAAGCTCGATGGCTTTTTGTTTGATCGTTACGGTGGGCGCGCGCTCGTTAATCAATTCGCGAATGGGATCGCTAACTTTCAGCAGCTCGTAGATTCCTTTTCGTCCCTTGTAGCCGGTGTTGTTGCAAGCGTCACAGCCTTTGCCGTAAAAAAATTGTTTGTCGCCGATGTCCTGCCGCGAAATGCCTAGCTCCGCGAGCAAAGCGTCGTTCGGCTGATAAGGCGCGCGGCAATTGCGACAGATGCTGCGCAGCAAACGCTGACCCAGCACGGCCTCCAGCGTTGAGGAAATCAGGAACGGTTCTACGCCCATGTCGATCAAACGCGTGATGGTGCCGGGCGCATCGTTCGTGTGCAGCGTAGTAAAAACAAGATGCCCGGTGAGCGACGCCTGAATGGCAATCTGCGCCGTCTCGAGGTCACGCGTCTCGCCAATCATGATCCGGTCCGGGTCCTGTCGCAGGAATGACCGCAACGCGCGCGCAAACGTCAGGCCGATAGCTTCGTTCACCGGCACTTGCACGATTCCTTCCAGATCGTATTCGACCGGCTCCTCTGCGGTAATCAGCTTGGAATCGATCGTGTTAATCTTGCGCAGGCAGGAGTAAAGCGTGGTTGTTTTTCCCGAGCCGGTCGGCCCGGTCGCGATGAAGATGCCGTTCGGACGCTCGATTATTTCGAGCAGGAAATTGTAAATGTAATCCGGCATGCCCAGCGCTTCGAGGTCGAGATTGACGATGCTGCGGTCGAGCACGCGCAGCACCAGGCTCTCGCCGAACTGCGTCGGCAACGTTGAAACGCGCAGATCGACATTGCGCCCGGCGATATGTTTCTGGATGCGGCCGTCCTGCGGGAGCCGTCGCTCGGCGATGTTCATGTTTGCCATCACTTTCACACGCGAAATCACCGGCAGAGCCAGATGACGCGGCGGCGGCGACATTTCGTAAAGCGCGCCATCGACGCGGTAGCGGATTTTGAATTCGTTCTCGAACGGCTCGAAGTGAATGTCGCTCGCGCGGTCCTGGATCGCCTGGTAAAGAATCAGATCGACAAAGCGAATGATGGGCGTTGCGTTCGCCTCCGCTTCCACAGCGGCCTCGCCATCGCCCTCGCGCAATTGCAGAAGCTCGCCGGCTTCGCCGAGCTGCTTGAGGACGTCCTCCATGCTGGTGGTATCGGTGCCGTAATACTGCTTGATCAGTTCGTCGATCTGCTCCGGCGGCGAAACCACTACCTGAATGTCCGTGCCGAGCGCGAAACGGAGGTCCTCCGCGGCATGGAGATCAAACGGATCGACCAGCGCAATTCGCATCGTGGTTCCGCTCATTTCAACTGGAAGCGCGCCGTGCAATCGAGCCAGCCCACTGGGAACAAAACGCGCAATTTCCGGCGCGATCTCGCGTCTGGTCAGATCGATGAAATCGGTGCCGAGGCCGCTGGCGATTGTTTCATAAAAGCCCGGCTCATCGATGAAGCCGCCGTCGATCATCGCCTGCGCGACGGTCTTGCCGTTCAACTCCACTTCGCTCAGGACGTCTTCCGCTTGGGAAGGTTGGAGCACGCGCTGTTCGACGAAAAATTCGGCAAGTTGTTTGTCAGTCATGAAATGGTTAAAGAATTCAAGAGTTGAAGAGTTAAAACGCTCATCAGCTCACGTCTCCGACGGTGACGGAGATGACCTCCTCCGCAGAAGTGAGGCCCGCCAGCACCTTGCGCACACCGTCTTCGCGCAACGTTCCCATGCCTAGTTCGCGCGCGCGCTGTCGCAGCACAAAGGTCGAGGTGCGTTTGTTGATCATGTGGCGCACCTCATCGTCGATCATAAAAATTTCGAATATGCCCATTCGTCCCCTGTAACCAATTTGACGGCACTCCTCGCATCCCACCGGTCTCATCACCTGCGCTTCGGAGACCTGGCCGGGCTCAATCCGAAGCGCGCGCAATTCGGTGTCGGTAAGTTCCGCCTGCTGCTTGCAGTTGTTGCATAGCCGGCGGACGAGCCGTTGCGCCGTCACTGCGCGCACGGACGAGGCAACGAGAAACGGTTGCACGCCGAGATCGATCAGGCGAGCCACGGCTGAGGGCGCGTCATTGGTGTGCAGTGTGCTGAAGACAAGGTGCCCGGTCAGGCTGGCGTTGGTGGCAATGCTGGCAGTCTCGAGATCGCGAATTTCACCGATCATGACGATGTTGGGCGCCTGGCGCAGAATGGAACGCAAAGCGGCCGGAAACGTCATGCCGATCTCCGGGTTCACCTGCACCTGGTTGATCCCGGTCATCTGATATTCGATCGGTTCTTCCACGGTAATGATCTTGCGGTCCGGTTTGTTGATGTAATTGAGACAGGCGTAAAGCGTGGTCGTTTTGCCGGAGCCGGTTGGCCCGGTCACGAGAAGAATGCCATCCGGCAGTTTGATCAGGCGCTCGAAGGTTTCCTGATCGTCGGAAAAAAATCCAAGCTCCGGCAAACCGAGCTTTAAGCTGGCCTTGTCCAGCAGGCGCATCACGACGCTCTCACCGTGATTGGTGGGAATGGTCGAGACGCGAAGATCGAGCGGCTTCTTTTTGATTCTTACCTGGATGCGACCGTCCTGCGGCAGGCGTTTTTCTGCGATGCTCATCGAACCGGTCATGATCTTGAGCCGGCTGATAATGGCTGATTGCAGACGCTTCGGCGGCGCTTGGATTTCCTGGAGCACGCCGTCGACACGAAAACGGACGCGAAATTTTTTATCCATCGGTTCCAGGTGAATATCGCTTGCTCGCGCGCGGTGCGCTTCGACTAGCAAACTGGAGACCAGCCGGACAATCGGCGCATCTGTTTCATCGACTGCCATCGCTTCGGCACCGTCGCCAAATTCCAAGCCCAGATCGATGTCTTCTCCAATTTTCTTTTGCAGAACGTCCGCCGCTTCATCGGCCGTGCCGTAGTATTTGATCAGCGCTTCGCGAATTTTTTTTGGGCTGGTGCAGACGAGTTCCAAATCGCGTTGCAGGAGAAAACTCAGGCTGTCCATCGTGTCGATGTCGAGCGGGTTGCCCACTGCGACCACGAGCCCGGTCTCGCCGAAAGCGACCGGGATCACTTTGAAGCGGCGCGCATCTTCTCCCCGGATCTGGTTGATGATTTGCGGCGGAATGACCATGGACGAGATGTCGATCCAATCCATTTGCGCTTGCGCGGCGAGCGTGCGCGAGACGTCCACCTCGGACACCGTGCCGTCGTTGATCAAAACATCGATCACGCCGGGCTCACCGTTCAGACGCGTGCGGGCGCTGTCGATCTGCGGGCGCGTGATGAGTCCCACATCCTCCAGGACTCTTAGCACGTATTCTTCGTTATGTTGCACCGGGGGAAAAGGATGGCCGAGCAGCCAGTTTACTGCAAATCGGCTTTATTTCCAGCGTTGGTAGGGACATCGCGCTGCGATGTCCGGACGCTGCAGCGCGGCGTCCCTACCGCCAACCTCACTCCACGGTCACGCTCTTTGCGAGATTGCGTGGTTTATCGACATCGCGGCCCAGTTCGACGGCGAGATGATACGCGAGAAGCTGAAGCGGAATCACGGTCAGGATAGGCATCACGTAATCGGGCGCTTCGGGCAGCAAGATGATTTCGTTGGCAAGTCCTTTGAGATGCTTCGCGCAGTTTCCGCTGGTCACTGCGATGATCGGCCCTTTGCGGGCTTTCACTTGCTCGATGTTGTTCAGGTTTTTTGAAAAAACCGAATCATCCGGAGTGATAAAAATCGAGGGCAAACCGGAACGGATCAGCGCGATGATCCCATGCTTGAGCTCGGCGCTCGGATGTCCTTCAGCAAACAGATAGGTGATCTCCTTCATTTTGAGAGCGCCTTCCAGCGCGATGGGGTAATTGAACTGCCGCCCAAAAAACAGAAAGCCGTTCGCGTTGGCATATTTTTTGGCAACTGCCTTAATCTGGTCGTTCAGGTCCAGAGCGGCCTCGGCCTGCCCGGGTAACGCTTCTAATGCGTCAATGACGAGGCTTCCTTGTTCGGCGGAAAGATTGCGCATCCGTCCGAAGAGCAGCCCGAGCAGCGTGAGAATGACAAGCTGCGATGTAAAAGACTTCGTGGCGGCGACGCCGATCTCCGGCCCAGCGTGCATGTAAACGCCGCCATCGCTTTCGCGCGCAATAGTGCTCGCGACATTGTTACAAATTCCCAAAGTGCGAAACCCTTTGCGCCGGCTTTCACGCAACGCGCCGAGCGTGTCCGCGGTTTCGCCGCTCTGGCTTATGGCGAAGACCAGCGTCTGAGGAGTCATCGGCGTATTGCGATGACGAAACTCGCTGGCGTAATCGACTTCGGTGGGAATGTTCGCCAGTCGCTCGATCAAATATTCGCCGACTCTGCCGGCATGCAGCGCTGTGACGCACCCGGTGAGAACAATGCGCCCGACGTCGCGCAATTGAGGCGGCGTCATGTTTAACCCGCCCAGCTTCGCGGTGCATTCGTCAACGTTGAGGCGGCCGCGCATCGCGTCGCGCACCGTGTTTGGTTGCTCAAAGATTTCCTTGAGCATGTAGTGGGGATAATCACCCTTGCGAATGTCCTCGGCCGTGAATTCGAGTTTGCTGACCGGATGCTCGGCGCTATCTCCGGCGAGTGACGTGATCTCGAATTTGTCCGGCCCCGCCGCTACGACGTCGAAGTCGTTCAAGTAAACGGCATCCCGAGTGTAAGCGACAATCGCGCTTACATCGCTGGCCAGAAAATTTTCGCCGTTGCCTACCCCGAGCACGAGAGGGCTTCCACGGCGCGCGCCGATCATGAAATCCGGCACATCGGCATGCACCACCGCGATTCCATATGTGCCGATCACCTGCCGAAGCGCCGCGCGAACAGCATCAAAAAGCCGGGCTTTTTTTCCGGGAGCGTCAACTGTGCTGGCGCACGAGTCATCATAGAGTTTTCCAATGAGATGCGCGAGCACTTCGGTATCCGTTTCCGAGCGAAAGTTCGTGTCGCCGTTGCGAATGAGGTCATCTTTGAGCGCCTGGTAATTTTCGATCACCCCATTATGGACCAACGCCAGTTTGCCGCTGGCGTCGAAGTGCGGATGCGCGTTTTGATCGTTCACCTTGCCGTGCGTGGCCCAGCGCGTGTGGCTGACCCCGAGAGAACCTGACACCGGTTCCTTCTTCACTAATTTTGCGAGTGCCGCGATGCGTCCCGCACATTTGCGCGTCTCCAGGCGCCCTTTCTGCACGACGGCGAGCCCGGCTGAATCGTAGCCTCGATATTCAAGGCGCCGCAGTCCGTCGAGTAAAATGGGCGTCGCCTGAGCGCGCCCTACGTAGCCCACAATTCCACACATGCTAGACTGTAGCGGCGGGCCTGTCGCCCGCAACGATCACGTTGTCACCCCAACACGTCGAGCATTGGATGCTGGGCGTTGGCGGTGTTCTTTCGGTCGTGACTTTTCACCAACCTTCGTCTAGTTCTCGTTAGACTTCATGTCGCCGTCCGAAAGCTACGCGTGTTGGTCATCCGAGACTGTCTCTCCTCCGCCGCACTGACCGGGTATTTTTTCCTCCCGAAGGACTATGGATCATTGCGATCCTCGTATCGGTTGTCATAATGCGAGTAGCAGGCAAAAAGCTGAAAGGTGTTACGACGAAGTTGCAACCGCCGCAGAACGGAATCTACTTCGCAGTCAGCATATCGGCTCTGTTTGTCTGGATGCTTTTGATCTTGCTTTGGATTCTTCTGCACATCAGTCCACCGGCAATTGCTATGGGCAGTTTGGGCATCATCGTACTGCTGGCGTTCTCTCTTTACGTTTATGAGAGTATTTATGGGAAGAGTATTTATGGGAAGAGCGCAACGGTCTAGCCAACCGCTGAAGCCGACCGCTGGCGTGAGACCCATCGAAATTCATCGCTCGTAAGAAGCAGGACCAAATGGAAACGTCACCGTCTCTTGGCGAGACAATACGCGTCAATGGAATCGAGATGTATTATGAAGTTCGCGGCGCAGACGAACCGCTTGTTTTGTTACACGGCGGGACCGGCGCAGGCGTTAACTGGACTCTCATATTCAAAGACGCGCCTGCCGGATATCGGTTGATCGTCCCCGATCTTCGCGGGCATGGTAGATCGACCAACCCGTCCGGGAAATTCACGTTCCGGCAATCAGCACTCGATGTCTTCGCAATGCTAGATCATTTGGGTATCGAACGATTCAAGGCGATCGGGGTTAGCCTCGGAGCAAAGACCCTCTTGCACGTGGCGACTCAACAACCGGCGCGCGTCGAGGCGATGGTGCTGGTAAGCGCAACGCCGTACTTCCCGGAGCAGGCGCGGGCGATTATGCGGCAGGTGAGTCCAGATAACCGAACGGAGGCGGAATGGGAGCAAATGCGCGGATGGCATAGGCACGGAGACGAGCAAATCCGCGCACTCTGGAAGATGGCTAACGCTTTCAAGGACAGCTACGACGATATGAATTTTACGCCGCCTTTGTTGTCCACCATTACAGCGCGCACCCTGATCGTGCACGGCGATCGCGACCCACTTTATCCTGTCGATATGGCCGTACGGTTGTACAACTCCATCCCTCACTCATACCTCTGGATCATTCCCAACGGCGGGCATGGTCCCATCTTCGGGGACATGGCCGATCGATTCGCTGAGACGTCATTGGCATTTTTAAACGGCGAATTCTAGGTCTGTGCGGATCATCGCGCGCTTCGTGGCGCAGAAAAAGTTTGCCGCAAATCGCAGCGGCCAGATTATTGATTCATAGCAATGCAAGTCGAGCCGCAGCGCGATTCGCTTCAAAAAAGTTCAGCAGCTGTGCCTGGAGCGTTGCCTCCGGGTACGATGCAGCGAACGCTGGCGATCATCATGGGCGGCGGCGCCGGCACGCGCTTGTTTCCGCTCACGAAAGATCGCGCCAAACCGGCCGTGCCGCTCGGGGGCAAATATCGCATCGTCGATATTCCGATCAGCAACTGTCTGAACTCCGGGCTGCGCTCGATCTATGTGCTGACGCAGTTCAACAGCATGTCGTTACACCGGCACATCCAGGCCAGCTACAAGTTCGACAATTTTTCGCGCAGCTTTGTGGATATTCTCGCCGCTCAGCAAACGCCCGCCGGCTCGCAATGGTATCAAGGGACGGCGGACGCGGTGCGGCAAAATATGCGTTATTTTCTCGAGCGGCCGTACGATTTTTATCTGATCCTGAGCGGCGACCAGCTTTATCGTATGGATTTCCGCGAGCTGCTGCATCAGCACATTCGTTCCGGTGCAGACATCACCCTTGCCACCAAACCGGTGCATCGGGATGAAGTTTCCGAGTTAGGTATCATGCAGAGCGGGGTCGATCGGCGGATCACGCGGTTTGTCGAGAAACCGGCCGATGAAATGGTGCTAGGCGAAATGCGGATGAGCCGAGAACTGCTGGATGCGATCGGCTCGATCGAGGAAGGGGACCTTTACCAAGCCTCAATGGGAATTTACGTGTTCAATCGCCAGGTGCTGATTGAATGTCTGGAAAATGATCTGGCTGATTTCGGAAAGGACGTAATCCCAAACGCGTTCAAAGATCGACATGTCAGCGCGTTTATCTACCAGGGATATTGGGAGGACATCGGAACGATTCGCGCTTTTTACAAGGCGAACCTGGATCTGACCGATATCGTGCCGGAATACAGTTTCTTCGAGCCCGACGCGCCGATTTACACGCATCCGCGCTTTTTACCGGGGAGCAAAATCAACGGGGCGACATTGCGGCAGGCGATCATTGCCGATGGCTGTATCATTTCTGACGCGCATCTGGAGCGATGCGTAGTCGGGATACGCAGCATCATTCAGAGCGGCGCCACCATCCGAGACACCATCGTGATGGGCGCGGATTATTTCCAGCTCGACTCAGCCGGTGAGCCGGGCGGACTGCCGATCGGGATCGGGCGCAATTGTGTGATCGAGCGCACCATCATCGACAAAAACGCGCGCATCGGCGATGGCGTTGTGATCAGTCCGGAAGGCAAACCGGCAAACGTGGATGCGGAAAAATATTTTGTGCGCGACGGCATCGTGGTGATACCGAAAAACGCGGTCATCCCAGCGGGCTTTTGGATTTAATCCGCGCGGGTTGCCAGGCTACCGGCGAGCATCGCTTGACGCCGTAGGCCCCAGAGCATTGGCATCCGGCGCGATTTCCCATTTCTCCTGGTGGTTCCAGGGGAGGGATGAATCGTGGTGATCGTCCGGGTCATCAACCAGGCGAACGTCGTGTTGACTCACGCACGAGGCGAGCGTCATCACCAATGCGTAGAAGAGCGGTGCGAGGATTTTTTTTCGTCGTTTAAGGACTTGTGCCAGCATAAATGACTGTATCTCCAGGTTGCGCTTGGACGCCGTGCGCCAAACTGCTGGTGATGATATCGCCGATGGCGGTCGCCGGTTCAACTGTGGAAATGCGAATTTTTCCAATCAGCGTGCCTTCGCGCAAAACCAGCATCTCCGAGTTCGGCTCGACTCCCTGACGAGCGCCGAGATTGAGCACCACAAAATTGTACGCCTGATTGACTGCAAGCACGGTGCCGCGCACGCCCGTTCTGCGCGGGGCCGGTTCCCGGCGTTTCTTTTCTTCCTGCTGAACCTGGGCCGGGCGTCCCTGCGCGCTCTGGAGTTTTTCGGAGAGAAATGCTTTTTCTTTTTCCGCGCCGTCGAGCTGACGCCGGAGATCATCGACTTGCGATTGCAGATCAGCGACCTGCGCGCTGTCGCCGGGAGAACTGCCGACGACGGAAGCACTCGCGTTCTTCCCCGCTTCTTCCACGCGCTTTTGCAGCGAGGCGATCTCTTGCTGATTCGCGTTCAACTTCGCCTCCAGATCGGCCTTCTCTTTGTGGACCTGCGCTAGCTCTGCTTCCGCTTTGGCCGCTCGATTTTGTGCCTCGGCGACTTTGCTCTGTTGTTCCGATCCGGCCGTTCCGACAGTTGGACCATTCAGTTTCTCCTGCGCCGAACGGCGCGCAGCCACATCCCGCGCGGCCTGCGCGGTTGCCGCGTTCGCGCGGAGTGCTTTCACTTTTTGGCTGTTCAAAAATCCGAAAACAGCTGCCAGAACCAGGAACAGGATGGCAAGGCCGGTCACGCTTTTCGGCGTGACCACGGAAACCGCCGACTCCCTGGGGGTCATAAAGCGTGCTTTTAACAACGAATCATATAAATGCAATCGCAATTTCGGCTTGGCGCCTGAATCCGGATTGCGTTTCTCGATGTTTCAATCGATAGACAGTGCGTGGGCCAACAGCATCGTGTACGCGCCAAGCGCAAGCGACGGCGAGCTTATGTGGAGCGCAAGAAGGCAGCGCTGCGGGCCAGCGCGACGCGGCCGGGCGCAGCAGGTAAGCAGCGAGCCCAGAGGGAATCCAGCAGCGCAGTTTGATGCAGGAGCGTGCTCGTTATCTGCTCGTTGATGGTCACAGCATTATTTTTGCCTGGCCGGAACTGCGCAAACTGCACGCGCGCCGTTCCTCGCTCGCGCGCGAGGCGTTGATCAAGCAGTTGCGCAATTACCAGGATTGGACCGGGATGCGTGTGGTCGTTGTTTTCGATGGCAAAGGGACAAAGATCGAGGCGACTTCTGAGCCGGGCGAGGTGCAAATCTTTTATTCGCGCAGCGGACAATCAGCCGATGCGATCATCGAGCGATTGGCCAGCAAATACGCACAATGCTTCGAGCTGACGGTGGCTACTGGCGATTCCATGGAAGCTGAAACCGTGCAGGCGTGCGGCGCAGAATGGATTTCGCCAGAAGCATTGCGCGAACGCCTTGCGAGTGCGCGACGAGCTTAAGGGCATCACAAAAAAAACCGCACGTCGCCCATTTGTTTTGCCCCTTCAGGGCAAGTGTTCTTTGGGGTCATCGGAACCCAGCGCGTTGCCCTGGGCTACTAATTGTGATCGCGCTTTCGGCGCGGCAAATCGCGCGTCTCGCCTATCTTCACCTTGCGCGGCTAGTCTCTCAGTTGTTCGTGCTAAAGCACACTAGAGTCCCAACTTCTTTTCGATCTCTTTCACGCGCGCGAAGAGCTTTCCGAGCGAACGGATCCAGGCGATTTGTTGTTTAATTTCATTGATCGGCCCGGCAGGATAACCGAACCAGACCCCTCCGGGGACACTCTTCGAAACGCCGCTTTGCGCCGCGATCACACTGCCGTCCGCAATTTCAACGTGGCCGACAATGCCTACCTGGCCCGCCATGGTGACCCGCTCGCCCACGCGTGTGCTCCCTGAAATGCCGGTCTGCGCCACGATCACGGAATTTCTTCCGATCACGACGTTGTGCGCGACCTGCACGAGATTGTCGATCTTCACGCCTTGTTGGATCCATGTCCGGCCAAAACGGGCCCGGTCGATGGTCGTGTTCGCGCCGATTTCGACATCGTCATCGATCTGGACGATGCCGAGCTGCTGAATTTTTTGCTGCTGGCAATCCACCATTTCGAAACCGAAGCCATCCGCGCCGATCACTGCGCCGCTGTGAATGATCACGCGGGATCCGATCCGGCTCATCTCGCGGATCGTCACTCTCGGATAAATGAGGCACGCAGGTCCGACCACAGTTTCGTGTCCGATGTAACTTCCTGCGCCGATGACTGTGTCGTCGCCGATTCGTGCCCCGGCCTCGATGACCGCGTGCGGCTGAACCGATACGCGCCTTCCGAGCCGGGCAGTCGGATCAACAATCGCGCTCGGATGAACACCGGGCGTAAACGCGACTGGTTTTGGCGCGAATCTTACCACGACCTGCTCGAACGCCTTCGTTGGATTTGAAACGCGAATCTGCGCCGCGTTAATCGGCTCGGCAAAATCCGGCGGAACAAAAACTGCCGACGCGCGCGTTTTGCGCAGTTGTCCAATGTATTTCCGATTTGCGAAGAAGCTGATCTCCCCCGGAGTCGCTTCCGCGAGTGACGCCGCGCCTCTGATTTGCAGCGACGGATCCCCGATCAATTCGCCGCCGGACGTCGCGGCCAGTTGTTTGAGAGTAAAAGTCACAAAAGGTTGAAGGGTTAAAGGGTTGAAGCGTTTTCCGGTTAGCGCACGCGTCTCGTCCCGCGCCTGCGGGAGCGAACGCGTCCTCCCGGTCGCACACTTTTCTTGAGGGTTCTAGTTCCATCGCTTTGGGCGGCCTTTGCGGAAAGATTGTTTCGGCGCGACGCCGAAACCAGCACGCGAGACGCGTGTGCTACCCAGGCCATCTGCTTCCTCATCTCCAGCGCGGCGGGCGTTTTTCGATAAACGCTTGCACGCCTTCGAGCGCCGCTTCGTCCATCATGTTGCAGGCCATCGTCTGGCTTGCTGCGTTATACGCGGCTGCGATGCCGAGTTCACCCTGCCTGTAAAAGAATTCTTTCCCCATTGCCACCGCAACGCGTGGTTTAGCGAGGATTGTGGCGACGAGTTTCTCCAGCTCGGCATCGAGTTGATCGGGTTCGGCAACCCGGTTAATGAGCCCGCTCGCTTTTGCTTCTTGTGCGCTGATAAATTCTCCAGTCACGAGCATCTCGAAGGCAACTTTTCGTAAAACATTTCGTGAAAGCGCGACTCCCGGTGCGGAGCAAAACAGACCGAGGTTCACGCCGCCCACGGCGAATTTCGCTGTGCTCGACGCGACGGCGAGGTCGCACATCGCCACCAATTGACAACCCGCAGCGGTGGCAATCCCTTGCACGCGCGCAATCACCGGCACCGGCAGGCGCTGGATCGCGAGCATCATGTCAGA
>QHOF01000052.1:14824-15306 GCA_003219335.1 Verrucomicrobiota bacterium
GAGTAAACGCTACTGCTGAAATTCCAAATCTGAAATTCGAAAAATTTAGTTTCCGTTTGCTGCGGCTGGCAACATCATCTGACGAGCTACTCTGATGGACTCGTACCAACTGGATAGTCGCCAGGCGAAACGCTTGGCCGCGCTATGGAGAAGGTGGGTGTCTGACGTTAGCGCCAAAGGCGCAACACATTCACTGCCAGCCTGGGGCAGCGCCCCAGGATTCAGGGCACGCCCCAAAGAGTCAGCGCTGAAAGCGCGATTCACTTTCCGAAACCAATTCCACCCAGAGGCCCAGGTGAGGCGCGCTTTCAGCGCTCGTCATTACGGCAATTTGAATTCCTGGGGCGATGCCCCAGGCTGGTATGAGACGGCGCCTTTGGCGCTCCACGCCTTGCGGACAAGATGTTCGTGCCACGCTCCCGAATGAAAATCGTCGCGATCGCAAATCAAAAAGGCGGCGTCGGCAAAACGACCACGGCCGT
>QHOF01000052.1:15416-20614 GCA_003219335.1 Verrucomicrobiota bacterium
GTGACAGAGAAAATTTTTCCGACGCAGCGCGAGGGTCTTTTTATCGTGCCTGCAGATCTCGATCTCGCAGGCGCTGAAGTTGAAATCGCGCGCATGCCGAATCATCTCACGCGCCTGGCGGAAACGCTCAAGCCGTTGCAGGAAGATCAGACGTTTGATTTCGTTTTTCTGGATTGTCCGCCGTCGCTTGGAATCCTGATGAGCAACGCGCTTGCCGCCGCGGACGAGCTTTTGACTCCGATCCAATGCGAATATTTCGCGCTGGAAGGATTAGTGAAAATTGTGCGGTTAGTAGAGCAGGTGCGCGATTCCGGCGCGAACAATCGCCTCGAACTCGCCGGTATTGTCATGACCATGTTCGATGGTCGGACCAACCTGAGCGAGCAAGTTGTTGCCGAAGTGCGCCAGCATTTCGGCGAGCGCGTGTATGAGACGGTGATTCCACGGAGCGTGCGTTTGAGCGAGGCACCGAGCTTTGGAAAATCGATTCTGGAATACGCGCCAAGCGGCGCTGCCGCCCAGGCATATCGCGCGCTCGCGCGCGAGTTCATCCAGCGGCATGCTCCGCCAGCCAGCGCTCTCGAGTAATCGCGAAAACACGCGTGGGGAATCCGCGAAAAACCGTTTCCTTCTCGGGCCGCATTCCGTTTTTCTCAGCGACACGTCGCGAGGGCAGATTATCGGGATGAATTAGCGAAATGACGCGTGACAGTTTCAGATCAGAAAACGCGTGGTCCCGCATGGCTCGCGCGGCTTCGGTCGCAAGTCCTCGGCCCCAATAATCAGGATGCAGCCGGTATCCGATTTCGGTTTCGTCTCTACCATCGACCTGTTGATGAAGGAAACCGCAATAACCGATCAGCTTGTTGTTTCTGCGAAAAATCACTGCGAATTGCGAAGGCAAACCAGCCTGGTTCCAAGAGAGAAATTTCCGCAGCACGGACTGCGTTTGCTCCCGCGTATATGGGCCAAGTGAAAACCGCATGAAGTCCGGGTTCGCCATCAGCTCCGCCAGCAGATCGAGATCGTCCTCGCGGAACGGGCGAAGAATGAGTCGCGATGTTTCGAGAATTGGCATTGGCTAATGAACACGAATACTCAATGAGTTTCGATTTATAATCGAGATGCCAAAGGACGACGAAGAATACGCGCGACCAGCCAGACCACCAGATACATCAAGTCTGGCTGAGGTACGCGAAGCGTCGAGCGAATGCACGGCGTGTCATCTCTACAAGCGGGCTACGCAAACGGTATTTGGCGAAGGTCCAAAGAGCGCGTCAATCATGTTGGTCGGTGAACAGCCTGGAGATTACGAAGATGTCGCCGGCAGACCCTTCGTTGGACCGGCTGGGAAACTAATGGATCAAGCGCTCGAAGAAGCTGGAATTGATCGATCCCAAGTTTATGTGACGAACGCCGTGAAACATTTTAAGTGGGAGCCTCGAGGGAAACGACGTATTCATAAGAAACCAAATTCGCGCGAGATTGCCGCCTGCCGCCCGTGGCTGGAAGCGGAGGTACGAATCGTTAAGCCAAAGCTGGTGGTTGCCATGGGCGCGACGGCAGCGCAAACGATTTTCGGCCCGACGTTTCGGGTCACGCGCGAGCGCGGCAAACTTTTGTCATCTAAACTTGCCCCGAGGGTCCTTGCGACCGTTCATCCATCGTCTCTCCTTCGACAGCCCGACGAGGCATCCCGCCAGCGCGAATACAAACTTTTCGTTACCGATCTTCGCACTGCGCTAAGGGCGGCCAGCGAAGAATAGAGAATAGCCCAGCGTTCAACGCTGGGTATTTAAAACCAAAATGAACGAGTCCGGCAGGACACCAGAGGCTGTCTTTCATCCCTCGCGGGACTGGTTTCATTGCGCAACCTTGATCCCAGCGCTAAAGCGCTGGGCTACTCTCATCTCAAGCTCGATGTTCCCTATCCGACCGTTATTATGTCGCGCGTTTTGTATTTTGCGACGAATGCCGTACGAAACTGATCGAATGTGCCGCTTTCGATTTCAGTGCGCGCTCGGCTCATTAAATTCAAATAAAAATGCAAGTTGTGCAGCGTGATCAGGCGAAGCCCGAGAATTTCTTCGGCCTTGATAAGGTGACGGATGTAACCGCGCGAAAATTCGCGGCAGGCCGGGCACGCGCAGTTTTCTTCTATCGGACGTTTCTCCAGCGCGAACTCTGCGTTTTTTAGATTGAGCGTGCCTGTCGTGGCAAAAGCCGTTCCATTTCGCGCTAGGCGCGTCGGCAGCACGCAATCGAACATGTCCATCCCGCGCGCGATCATCTCCAGCATTTGCGGCGGTGTGCCCAGTCCCATGGCGTAACGCGGTTTGTCGTTAGGCAAAAACGGCTCGGCCGACTCAACCGCGCGCATCATTTCCTCTTCAGGCTCGCCGACGCTGACCCCGCCAATGGCGTAACCATCGAAATCAAGCTCCACAATCGCCTGCGCCGATGCACGTCGGAGATCCGCGAATGTCGCGCCTTGAATTATTCCAAAGAGCATCGAATCGGCGAATCGGCGAATGGTATCGGCGACTCGCCGTTTCGCCGTTTCGCCGGTTCGTCGTTTCCAATCTTTGCATCTCTTCGCCCAGCGCCTCGTCATCTCCGCGCTTTGCGCCGCGTAATCGTATTTGCACGGATACGGAACGCATTCATCGAGCGCCATCGCGACGTCGCTTCCGAGCGTCGCCTGAATTTCCATGGCGATCTCCGGCGAAATGAACGCTCGTCCTCCGTCGATGTGGTTTTGAAATTCGACGCCGTCCTCGGTGATTTTGCGCAACTTCGCGAGCGAGAAAATCTGGTATCCGCCGCTATCGGAGAGGATCGGCCGGTCCCAATTCATGAATTTATGCAGGCCGCCAAAATGTTTGATTACGTCCAGCCCCGGCCTGACGAACAGATGATACGTGTTGCCGAGAATGATTTGCGCATTCAACTCGCGCAGTTCTCGCGGGCTTACCGCCTTTACGCTGCCTTGCGTTCCGATCGGCATGAACGCCGGCGTTTCAATCGCGCCATGTGCTGTCATTAACCGTCCGTGCCGCGCTTTCGAATCTCGGTCAGTGGTTAAAAGTTCGAAGTTTTTCTGCATCTCAATTAGAGATTCCTCGACTTCGCTCGGAATGACAAACGCACTCTAAAATATTCTTTGCGAGTCGTGATTTTCCCTCTATATTCGCGGTTCACCGCATCAGGCGCGTGAGCGGGTTTGTTGCGCGGCCTGAGCGGGTTTTTTGTCGCCCCGAGCACGAAGCTTTTGGCGGCGCTTTATTTCTACAATGCCCACGATTAATCAACTAATTCGGAAAGGACGCCGGAAGGTGTCGGTGAAGTCAAAGTCGCCGGCGCTGGTCGGCTGTCCGCAGCGGCGCGGAGTGTGCGTGCAAGTGATGACGCGCACGCCGAAGAAGCCGAACTCCGCCTTGCGCAAAGTGGCCAAAGTGCGGTTGACCAATGGACAGGAAGTGATTGCCTACATCCCGGGCGAGGGGCATAATTTACAGGAGCATTCCATCGTGCTCGTGCGTGGCGGACGGGTGAAGGATTTACCCGGCGTTCGTTACCACATTGTGCGCGGAACGCTCGACGCACTGGGCGTGGACGGGCGGCGGCGCGGTCGCTCCAAGTACGGGGCGAAGCGTCCCAAAGGCGGCGCGGGCGGCGGGGGTGCGGCGGCAAGACCCGCGCCAGCAGCAAAGGCAGAGACGAAATAGATTTTGAAACGAAAGACCGATAATGTCGCGACGGAAGAGAGTTTACAAAAAAGAGGAGCGCGTCGATTCCCGCTATGGAAGCCCAGCGGTGGCCCGCCTCATTACCACAGTGATGAACCGGGGCAAGAAATCGCTCGCGGAACGAATCGTTTACACCGCGATTGAGAAATCGCGCGAAGGCTCCGATTCAGTCGATCCGCTGGAAGTCGTAAACAAAGCGATCGAAAATGTTCGTCCGCGGCTGGAAGTAAAATCGCGCCGAGTCGGTGGGGCAACATATCAGGTGCCGATGGAAGTAGCGCCCGGGCGCCAAATTTCTCTCGCTACGCGCTGGATCGTTCAATACGCGGACAATCGTAAGGGAGTGGCGATGGCGGACGCGCTCGCCCAGGAAATAAAGGACGCTGCCGCCGGGCAGGGCAACGCGATCAAGAAACGCGAAGATACACATAAAATGGCGCAAGCGAATCGCGCGTTTGCGCATTTCCGTTGGTAAAGATTATGGCGACGGCCACAATGGAACAGAAAAAGGCCCCGGCAAAAAATCCAAATTCGCCGAATCGCAAGTTTCCGCTGGAACGAACGCGGAACATCGGGATCGCGGCGCACATCGACGCCGGCAAGACGACGATCACCGAGCGTGTCCTGTTTTACACCGGCATGATTCACAAGATGGGCGAGGTGCACGAAGGCACCACCGTCACGGATTGGATGGAGCAGGAACGGGAGCGCGGAATCACCATTACCTCGGCCGCGACCACGTGCACATGGGCGCAGCGCAAAGAAGAAGGCGTTTACAAAATTTTCGAAGGTATCAAGGAGCGGATCAACATTATTGACACGCCGGGGCACGTCGATTTCACGGCCGAGGTGGAGCGATCATTGCGGGTACTCGATGGCGCGATCGCAGTTTTCGACGGTGTAGCCGGCGTACAGCCGCAATCGGAAACAGTCTGGCGTCATGGCGTCAGGCGACGAAATACAACGTGCCGCGTCTTGCGTTCATCAACAAGATGGATCGTGTCGGGGCGGACTTCGAGATGTCAGTGGAGAGCATCCACAAAAAACTAGGCGCGAATGCATGGCCGGTAGTGCTGCCGCTCGGCAAAGAGGATCAGCTGCGCGGTCAGCTCGACGTTATTAATCAGAAGGCGATCATTTATTCAGAGGATGATCAACTTGGATCGACATATGAAGTCACCGGTGTGCCGGAGGAATATGTCGATCTTGTTGATAAGGCGTACAACGACCTGGTCGAACACGTTTCCAATATCGATGACGACGTTGCTGAAGCCGTCATCCACGAAAAACCGGTCACGCCGGAACTGTTGAAGGCTGGGATTCGCCGGCAAACGATTGCCAATAAATTTGTGCCAGTCATCGGCGGATCAGCGTTGAAGAACATTGGCATCCAGTATTTGATCGACGCGGTGGTCGATTATCTACCGAGCCCGCTCGACATTCCACCGG
>QHOF01000053.1:0-6322 GCA_003219335.1 Verrucomicrobiota bacterium
GCCCTTCGACTTCGCTCAGGACAGGCTCCGTCGAGACATCTCTGAACCTTCTCTCGAGAATCAGAGATTCCTCGACTCCGCTCGGAATGACAGCAGTTGGGTTTTGAGCCAAGCCATTTCCTCATCGCACGCCCCCCGCGCGGCGGCGCGCCTACGCGGCAATCCGCCTGCGATAACCGAAAAATTCTCGCTTCTTAATGATGTGCACGACTTCCGGTGGAACTATCTGCTCCCATCTGCTGTCGCCGGATTGCAATTTCGCAAGCACGTCCGGCGGGTGAATCCGCAAATACTGGGGATGATACTCGGTAATCTCCTGGACGTATTGATTGTCGATCAGATATTGGAAGAGCGATCTAAGGTTACTTTCGACCGTGACTTGTGTTGCCCTGACGATCTTTCCCGTTGCCTCGTCGATCGTTGGATAAACGTACAGTTTTAGTCCGCCTTTGAACATCCTGCCCAGCGCTTCCAAAATTCCGCCCTCCAGGTTCGTATAGTATTTTTCGTTGAAAATCTCGATCAAGCTGGGCACGCCCATGACGAGACCGATCGCCCTGTTCGTGTAACGAAACAGATACGCTGCGAGCCGATAATACTCGCCGAACTTCGAGATCAACACGGTTCGTCCCAGCGCACGGAGAATGTCCACCCGAGCGAGAAAATCGGCGTGATCGAGTTGTCCTCCTGCGAGCAGATGTTCGAGCGTCATCTCCATGAGCACGAGAACCTCATCTTCCGAACAATCGCATTGCGTCAGAAACACGCGGCGGGCGCCGTCCAGCATATCGTTTGTGGCGTAGGTAACAGGTCGAAAACTCCCGCGCTCGACCAGAATCGCCTTTTTGTAGAAGACTTCGGCAGGCTGAACCGTCTCGCCGTCCGCCTTGAACATCACCGCATTTGTCAGACCCTGGCTGACCAACTGCAGGCTCATCAATCGATTATCGACGCTTTGAAAGAGCGGCCCGGAGAACTTAATCATGTCCACCTCGATTCGCCCCGGAGCGAGATTTTCCTGAAGCGATGAAATCACTTTTTCCGGCTGGCTGTGATAGAAGGCTCCATGGAGAAGATTCACTCCAATCACGCCAAGGGCTTCCTGTTGCTCGACGTTCGCTTTGTCGAGCAAACGTACGTGGATAATAATCTGGTTTGGTTGCCCACGCGGCTGAAATTGAAATCGCACGCCCAGCCAGCCATGCGATTCGTTGCGCTCTTTGAAACTGCGCGCCGCGACCGTGTCGGCGAAAACAAAAAACGTTTTCTCGGTGCCGAATTTTCCGTCGAGCCGTTCGATGAGGAGATTGTATTCGTGATCGAGCATTGTCTGGAGACGCACACGGCTGACATAGCGGTCCGCCGATCCATAAATGGCATCGCTGAATGTCATGTCGTAGGCAGACATGGTTTTCGCGATCGTGCCGGCTGGGCCGCCTACCCGAAAGAATCTGCGCGCGACCTCCTGGCCAGCGCCATCTCAGCGAAAGTCCCGTACCTGGCTGAATCCAGATTGATCCGGAGAGCCTTCTCGTCGGTACCGATTTCCATCTCTCGATTCATACAATTTCTCTAAGGGCAATTTCAAACCGCTGCAAATAGCGATAATCTTCAAGGAGCGAGGGCTTGGGCAGCCGTCGATTTCAAATCTGACGCCGGGAAGCCCCGCCGTTGCTTGAGAATCGGCGGACTGGAGACCGCCGCTCCTTGTAAGTGCGCCAGCGGCTACAGTCGCACCTGTTCGGCGTTTTTCGCCGGAATCCAGCCGCGTAGATTATTGGGTAGCGCCGCGTAGATCCAATCACCGCGCGTGCTCAGGATTTTGATCTCGCTGCCAGGCGGCAATGCCAGGACGGCATTCGCCGTGTCTGCGGTAGCCAGACGCGCTTGCACGTCCTTGCCTGTCACAATAGCCAGTGCCTGGCCCTTGCTGCCGCGATCAAGCGTGTAAACCGCGAACACAGCAAGCGCGAACACCAGTAGGCAACAAATTGACATGGCGATCAGCGCTGCTGATCGGCGACGCGCGAAAATGAATGCGACAACTCCAAAAATTCCCAGCCAAAAAGCCGCTGCGGCCGCAATACTGAACTGATTAATACTCGCGAACTGCAGATAGCGCTCCGGCCAGGCTTGTTGCAGCTCTAGCGCGTGCACTTCGTCACGCGCAATCTGCAAATTGGCTGTGCCTTCGGGATGATGCCGTTCCAAGGCGAGCGCGCGTTCGTAATTCAAGATGGCGCGTCCAAAATCGCCCGCGCGAAAATAAGCATTACCGAGATCGTAAAATACGTTTGCGCTCCATTGCCCATCGCGAACTAGCGCTTCGTAACCGGAGATCGCTTCCTTGAAATGGCCCTGCGCGTACTCCTGGTTTGCTTTGGTGAATTGTACATCCGATTGGGCCAACGCCGATGAAGCTATGACCAAGCAAACCATCGTGAAGAAACCGACACCAATGTAGCGCGAGCGTCCTCGTTCGCGAAAGCATCGCCGAACGCAAGTCCGCCACGGCGGATTCGTCCCGTGGCGAACGGGGACGCTCGCGCTACTATTTTTTCGCTTATTCACGATCTCAAATTTTCAATCAACTCCAGCACCTCGCGGCGGTTCTCACGCGAGATTCTTCCTGGGCCGTTGTGCGTTCCGCTGTATTGCCACTCATCGCTTTGCTCGAACAACCGCCGCAGCCGGTCGCGCGAGTCGCTGTTCAGTTTGAAAGTGTCCGCCGCTGTCTCCGCGTCCACCATGTTTGGATCGATCCCGCGGCCGCCGGATGCCAGCGCAGTTTTTACCCGAACAGCTCTGGAAGCTTCGGCATAATATTCTCGCGGGGATGCGTCGTTGCGGCGCAACTTGTGCATCAACTCAACCGCTTCATGTTGCAGCGCGGCGATGCGCCTCGCTGCGCGATTGTCGATTTTCGCTCGTCGAATTTTCCAACCGGCAAATCCAATCAGGCCAAGCAATGGAATCAACTGCGCTGCCCAGAAGATGCGTTGTGTGTAAACCGGCTCGAACGACTCCACTGCATGAGGTCGCTCCGTCAGCTGATAAAGAATATCCTGCGGCTTGGTTGTAATCGGAGCTGATGAATTGGCCGGTACCGCTGTAGCCGGGGGCGATGACCCCGTGTGAGTTATCGCTACATTCGCTGCAGCTGGCCCGCCTTGGACAGTGATCGCAATCGGCTCGCTTCGCATCGTCACGTATTGTTCTTTGACGGGATCGAAATAAGAAAATGCAAGTGTCGGCAGGCTTTGCTTCTTCTCGTTAGGCGAAAGCACGGTCTCGAAGGTCTTCGTCCCACTGATCCCGACCTCGTCGTCCTGTTTGAACTTCGAAGACGGCGGATATTTGTGCCAGCCGCGCTCGTCCTCGATCAGTGGCGCGTTAACGCGATCGAAGTTGCCGCGCCCCGAAATCGTCGTCGTGACCGTAATGGGATCGCCTACTTGGACGCTCTTGGGCTTCGCATCCGTTGCCATTGTAAAATTCCCAATCGCGCCTGAGAAACTCGGCGGCGGATTTGGGGGCAACGGTTTTACTTCGAGCGCGACAGGTTCGCTCTTGATCTCTACTTGGCGTCGCTCGGCAAGTTGAGAAAACGGATTGGCAAAGAACGGGTCAGAGAATGGGTCATCCAGATCGAACAAGTCAAATGGCGATCGCGCGCGAGAGCGCGGCGCGCTTCGCGTCCGCGGGACCACGACCTGCACCTTTGCTTTCGCGGGCCCAATTTCAAATTTTCCCGCGCGCGCCGCAGCGATCGCGGTTTTAAAGGTTGCTACTTCGTAGGGTCTGCCGTCAATCGTTTCCAAATTCTCGCCGGACTGCTGTAACTTCTGCGCGGTAAATCCTTGTCCAGTGATTTCCGGCGGCTCGACCATTCTGGGGTGCACGCGCGCATCAAATCCCATCCGGATCTGAACCGGGACGATCTCGCCCACATAGGCTACCTTCTTCGGCACAATCAATTCGGCAAAAACCAGTTCGCTTGCGCTAGCCGGCTGGCTCGGCGCGCCGCGACTCGGCTGCCCGCCCGACGAACGCCCAGGCAAATCCGCGACGTTTAAGATCAGTTGCGGTGTTTGTAGCAACTTGCCGCCAGCACGAATTGTTTGCGGCGGGATCGTGAATCGGCCGGCCCTGAGCGGCAGGATCGTGTAATCATAGATCACGCTCGAGGTAAGCTTCAGATTTCTCATCTCGATGCGCTGGGAACTCCCCGTTCGATGGATTTCGAGGCCGTCAGCCGGGATCTCCTCGGGCGCCTCCGCATCAGGCGCTCCGGTGATTTGAATTTCCAACTGCACCGGCTGTCCCAATAGGGTTTCGGAATTGTTTAACACCGCTGTGACGCGGGGGGAATCAGCGCGTGCAATCTGCGCAACTGCGATTACAGCGCCCGCCACAAATAAGATTCGATAGCGCATCGACATCTCCATCAACTATCAACTCTCAACCATCAACCCTTCGCCGTCACCAGTCCTTATAGACATGGCGCGTAACTCTGCGTTCATCAAGTTGGACTCGCGCCTCTTCGTCTTTCATCGATTCAAGGAGCGCCAGCGCCTGGCGTTCGCTCATCTGGCCCTCTTTTTCCGGCTCGGCCTCGGCAGTCTGCGCGTTTTTGTCCGGTGGGTTCTGCGGTTTTTGTTCTCCTGCGCCCTTCACTTCGCCTGCGAATTTCTTTTGCGGCGATTCCGCCGGAGTAGGAGATGGATTTTCTTCGTCGCCTTCTCCGGGCGAGGGCGACGGCATCTCATTTTCTCCTTCGCCTGGGCTGGGTGATTCTTCCGCCTGCCGTTCCCCAGGCGACGGTGAAGGCTGGTTCGCCTGCTGCTTTTCCGCGCCTGGCGAGGGAGAAGGACTCTCGCCGGGTTGTTGCTGCTGTTTCTTTTGCGGCTCGTTCTTCGCCTGCGCCCGCTCGTTTTGCTTTTGTTCTTTTTGCTCTTTGTCGTTGTCCGATTGGTTTTGCGACTGTTGATCTTGTGATTGCTGCTGCTGATCTTTTTTCTCTTGCTGGCCCTGACTCTGCTGTTGTTGCTGCTGCTGGTTTTGCTCTTGCTGTTGATTCTGCTGCGGCTGTTTTTGCTGCTGGTTCTGATTTTGTTGTCGCTGCTGATCTTGCTTGTTCTGTTGATCCTGATTTTGCTGCTTCTGTTGATTCTGCTTGTTCTGTTGCGGCGGCGACGGGGAGGGGGAAGGCTGTTGCTGCGATTTCTTGTTCTTTAACTCCTCGATCTTCTTTTTGACGTAATCGTAGTTGTCTTTGGCTTCCTTGTTTTGTGGATCGAGTTTGAGCGTTTGCTCATAATGATCGAGTGCGTTTTCCCAATCGCTGAGCTTTTTCTTGTCGCTTTTCTCGGCTTCGCCGCGCTGATAAAGCGTGTTGCCAAGATTGTAATTGCTCTTGCTCTGCAAACCCGTATCCCGCGTGAGCAGTGCCTGGCTGAACGATTCCAGCGCTTTGTTGTAATCTTTTAATTTGTAAGCGGCCGCGCCCGAATCGAACTGGAGCTTATCCTCGGCGCGTGATTCTGGATGCGATTTTAGCGTCTCCTCAAACTGGCTATAGGCGTCTTCGAATTTTCCCTCACGATAGGCGTCGATGCCGGGAGCCGAGGCAAACGCGAACGAAGCGAGCAAGATCATGAGAACCGCCGCAGCGCCAGCCGCTTTGGCAGGCGAAAGCAGGTACGCTCGCTCGCGCACGCGTTCGCCACGGCGAATCCGTCCGGTGGCGGATTTGCGCTCGGGAAGCAGGATCGATAATGCCAGAGCAATCAACGCCGCGCTCAATGGCCATTCGTAACGCTCAATCGGCCGGCGCGACAAACGAACATCCATTTCTGCAGCCTGCATTTTTGCCAATCCCTCACTTTGAACCTGCTGCATGGTGCGAGGCCCATTTTCCAAATGTACATAAAATCCGCCTGTGGCTTGCGCAATCTCGCGCAAACGTTTCTCATCCAGCTTTGATTTGACGACCTGACCGGCTGAATCCTTTACAAACGCAGTCTGGCCATCTTCGCCGGTGATGGGAATCAGCGAGCCCTGCGGAGTTCCAACGCCGACTGTGAAAATTCGTACACCCGCGTCAGCCGCTTGTTTTGCTGGCTTTACGGCATCACCGCTTAACTCCTCGCGGTCTGTAACATCGCCGTCGGTAAAGATGATGAGCGCGCGATTACCAGTTGCGCTTTTGCCAAAGCTCTGCGCGGCAAGAGCAACGGCGCTGGAGATGTTGGTTCCACCCTCGGGGATCGTCTTCGTATCCAGATCATTGATTGCCTCAACAACAGCATCGTAATCAATC
>QHOF01000053.1:6465-10477 GCA_003219335.1 Verrucomicrobiota bacterium
GTGTCCACTGCGATCAGCAAATCGAGCCCCTTGCGCTTTACATCCTGAAAAGTGTAACCCCAGCGCGGTTGCGCGAGGCTGACAATGGCCAGTGAAAGCCCGAACAATTGGAGGGCAAACTTTATGATGCGCCGCGGCCGATTCACGGTCCCCGCGAGTTGCGGCAGCAAACGCGCTGAAACGAACTGCTGCAATCGTTCCAGGCCGCTGCGCTCCGCGCGGACAAAGAGCGCAATCAACAGCGGGATCACCAACAATCCCCAAAGCCATTCTGGTGCGCCGAAGCTCATAGCATTTTTGTCATCCCGAGCGCAGCGAAGCGCAGTCGAAGGATCCCGCCGAGATACCTAATGGCAATGCCACGGGATTCCTCGACTGTGCTCGGAATGACGGGTGGAAGTCTCATGGCAATTTTTTCCAGATCGTTTGCGACAATAAAATCTGCGCGAGCAACAGACCGCAGCCGCTCATCAGGCACAAAGGAAAAAGATCGCGGTATTGTTGATATTTCTTCACGCTGACCGTGGATCTTTCCAGCTTGTCGATATCGTCATAGATTTGTTCGAGCGATTTCGTGTCATTCGCTCGGAAAAATTTCCCGTCCGCGATTTTCGCGACTTCTCTCAGGCCGGTCTCGTTAAACTCTACGCGCTGGTTCTCGTAGAGAATGTTACCCAGCGCATCAGTCAACGGCCCTCGGTCAGTGAAGATGGGCGCCGGCGCGATTCCGTTGATGCCGGCGCCGATTGCGTAGAAGTGAATTTTTAATGCTTTCGCCGCCTCTGCGGCAGTATTTGGCGGAATTTTGCCCGCATTATTTTCACCGTCGGTCAACAGCACGAGAACGCGGCTCTTTGAATGTTTATCGTTCAGCCGGCTGGCGGCCGCTGCCATGGCCGATCCAATCGCGGTACCGTCTTCGACGAGGCCTATCCGCACTCGATCCAGATTTTGCAACAGCCAGTCATGATCCAGTGTCATCGGGCTTACCACATATGGCCGCCCTGCGAATGCAATGATGCCGATCCGATCGTTCGGCCGGCCTTCGATAAATTTGCGAGTCACTTCGCGGATCGCATCCACTCGCGTTGCTTCCTGTCCGCCGATGGTAAAATCTTTCGTTAGCATCGAACCAGAGACGTCTAGCACCAGCATGATGTCGATTCCGCTGGCTTCGATTTGGGTAAGGCTCTTGCCGAGCTGCGGGCGGGCTAGCGCAATTACGAAGATCGCAAGCGAAACCAGCAGCAGTGTCCGCAGGATTTTCCCCGCCCGCGCGGCGCTGCGTTTTCCGATTGCCCGCAGGCTCGCAGTGGATGAATACGTCAGCGCGGCAGCCGGCCCGCGTTTTCCACGCAACCACGCAACCAACGGAATCGCCAGCAGCAATAAAAGCAGCCATGGGCGCGCAAACGTCAACGCGCTGTTTGCCGGCCACCAATTAAACACGGTTGTCATGTCGAGCGAAAGTCTCCCGCTGCTGCGGGATGGAATCAAACGGTCGCGAGTTGCCCTCCTTGCACGAACCGAATCGCTTCTTGCAATAGCAACTCGCTATCCGAGGTGGTCGCTTCGTAGCGTGCGAACTTAATTAAATCGCACCGGTTCAAAAAATCTTCGAGCAACGATTTCTCCTCGGTGGAGAACGACGATGCCTTTGTCGCGGCAGTTAAAAACTCAATGGAAGTTTGTCGTATTGCCGGCAAACCGTACTGCTGCGTGACGTATCTCCGCAAAATGTCTGAGACACGAATGCTGAACCGATACGGACTCATCTTTGCAATTTCGTGCCGAATTTGCTCCAGCTCTTCGAACGCAATTTCGCGCGGCAATTTTGGCGGCAACGGCGGTTTGCGCCTGCGCGCGCACAACCACACCACCAATCCGATGAGCGAGAGCGCCACAAATGCGATCACAAAAACCAGCCAGGGCGGGATCAGCGAGTAATCCACCGGCGGCGCGATATCGTGGAATTCTTCGGCGCCGAAAACCAGGAGCGCCGGAGTGATGGAGTAGTGGAGCAATGGAGTATTGGAAGGCAAATTCATATCATTACTCCATTACTCCAGCACTCCACTACTCCTCCAGCCTTGCTCATCGAACACCGATCCGGCGCTCGCGTTGTTTGAAAAACGAGCGGAGCGCCGGCAAATAATCCCGCCCGGTTTGGAGCGTGATCGCATCAATATTATTTCGCCTGAGCGTATGGGAAAGTTCCGTGTCGCGCTCATCGACAAGGTCTGTAAAGAGAGCCCGCGTTCTGCGGTCAGCCGTATTGATCTCGACCTGTTGCCCGGTCTCGGCGTCCTCCAATGTAATGATGCCGATGTTAGGCAACATTTTTTCTCGTTCGTCGTGAATGTGAATGGCTACGAAATCGTGTCGCCGCCCACTGATGGCGAGCGACCGCGAGAAATCGGGTGCCTGAAAATCCGAAATGAAAAAAACGACTGCGCGCCGTGTGACGATTTTATTCAGATAATCGAGGGCCAGCGCCGGTTCCGTGCCGCGTCCCTGCGGTTGGAAGAACAAAATCTCACGAATCAGGCGCAGCGTGTGTGACCGCCCTTTCTTCGGCGGAATAAAAAGCTCAACGCGATCCGTGAAGAGCAGCAGTCCCACTTTGTCGTTATTCCGAATAGCGCTGAAGGCCAGCAGGCAGGCGACCTCCGCAGCAAGCTCGCGCTTCGATTGCGTAGTGCTCCCGAAATTTCCAGAAGCGCTGACATCCACGATCAGCATCACTGTTAGCTCGCGCTCCTCGGTGAACTTTTTCACGAAAGCGTTGCCCATTCGCGCCGTGACGTTCCAATCGATTGAGCGAATTTCATCGCCCGGCTGGTACTCCCGCACATCTTCAAAATTCATCCCGCGTCCCTTAAAAACGCTGTGGTAATCGCCAGCGAAGGCTGTCTCGACCAGGCCGCGGGTTTTAATCTCGAGAGCGCGAATTTTTTTAAGGATCTCCGTTGTAGTCTTTGCACGGTCGTCATCCCGAGCGGCGCGAAGCGGAGTCGAGGGATCCCGTTGCATTACCGAGAACCTCCAACTGGCCGCACCGCATACATCTCTGAGAAGAGGTCGCGCCATTCCGGATTTCTCCGGACGATGAGCGCCTCCTTTTTTGCGCGGCTCCAGCGTCTGAGTTGTTTTTCTCCGGCTATCGCACTGGTCGGATCTGGATACGCTTCGAAATAAATCAGCTTGTGGGCATTGTACTGCCGGGCAAATGCGCTTCCGCGCCCGAGCGAGTGTTCGCTCGCACGTCCCTCGAGGCTGTTCGTGACGCCGACATACAAGACAGTGTGACGATCAGCGTTGGTCAAAATGTAAACGAAGTAATTTTGATATCGCATTAGCAAGTGTCGGGTGACGCCACGGGATTCCTCGACTTCGCTCGGAATGACCAGAACTTCGATCACGGCACAGGCAGCCCTGCGAAAATCCGCTCGATGATGGTCTCGCTGGTGACCGCTTCCGCCTCGGCTTCGTAACTTACAATGATGCGATGCCGCAACACGTCGGGGACGATGCTTTTGACGTCCTGCGGTGTCACGTAACCGCGGCCGTTCAGGAACGCGTGCGCCCGCGCGCCGAGAGCAAGATAAATAGTCGGTAACGAATGAGACCTTCCAGTCGCAAATTATAGGCCTCTGGATCCCGCGTGGCCCAGACGACATCCACAATATAATCTTTCACCCGGTCGTCGATGTAGATTTGGTTAACCACGTCGCGCGCTGCGATGATTTGTTTTGGCTCAATCACCGAAGCCACTCGCAAATCGGGCGCCGAAGTCGCCATCAAATCGAGAATCGTTCGCTCCTCGCTTTTCTGCGGGTAGCCAATGTTCAATTTGAACATGAACCGGTCGAGCTGCGCTTCGGGAAGCTGGTACGTGCCCTCCTGCTCAATCGGGTTCTGCGTCGCCAGAACAAGGAAGGGGTCGGAAAGCGGATACGTCTTTTCGCCGATTGTGACCTGCCGTTCCTGCATCGCCTCCAGCAAAGCGCTC
>QHOF01000054.1:0-2052 GCA_003219335.1 Verrucomicrobiota bacterium
GCCGTTCAAAGCGTCAGAGCGGAATTATCTTTACCCCTTACCGGATGTCTTTTGAAAAAGCCAACGAATTGATGATAGACCGTACCATGCCGGTGTTGACTTCGAGCGCAAAGGAGTACCAGTTCTTGATCCACTCCTGCAGTCACGCGCGCGAGAGCGTACCGGTGTCGGCGAAGTGAGTCGGTTCGATCGGATAACAAGGACACGGTCTCATGGATGTTCCGGTGTCGCAGACAACCAAGATCGAAGCAGTGGGAGGCAATGTTCGCCGCATTGACGGCGTGGAAAAGGTCACCGGCAAAGCGTTGTACGCGGGCGACCTGCGCCTGCCCGGCATGAAGCAGCGGCGTGGGGCAACTTTGGGGGCACCACGCAATTTTTGGCTGATAATATTCCGTCTTATCAATATGTTTTGCCGTTAGTTCGATTCCCCCCGCCTCCAGTAACCCTAAGCTATTGATTTTGCTTGTGCCTACTAGGACAGGTTTTCTTCCACTCCTCATCACAAAATCGGTCCCGATCGCTATAACACATAGGGTGTAGGACGATGAAGTCTCGTAGAGCTGCAACAGACTGAGCTACCACGCATCACAGCCTGCTTAAGAAATCAGCCGTGCGGCGCCGAAGCAAACGTGACCCCGAGTGCAGAAGAAAATTAACTGAATGATCTCAGAGAGGCAACCAGCGCAGATCTTGACGTTTTTAACGGTAACGCTCTTCATTTCTTAAATTATATGGAGCTTGAGTTCGGTCTTAGTCCGCGCCAGTACTTGAAATGGGTAATGCAGAATGTACGTCGCGGGAAATATATGATGCGAAAATGTCTCCTTTGTGGAAACTTTTTCGCATCAGTTGATTCCGGTGACAGACATTGCAACCAGTGCGGCTTCAATAGACGGCGGCTGAAGGAAGAAGGACAATCCGTGTTTTAGCACTTTAGCCAGTCAGTTATTACGAACCAACCTACAAACGCGAGCTTCGCTATTGGGTAAATCCTCCGTTATCTAAAATCAGTTATAGATGAACGAGCCGGCTGACTCGGACTTCTGAATCACACACTATATTCATCCCTTGACAGGGTTTTGCGCGGCGATACGATTCGCATAGGCAGTATTGCATCTAGACAAATGGAGTTACCCATTGTGAAAATCGTCTTGCTTGCCGGCGTGTTCCTTTTTGCGGATGAGCGTCCCACCTCCGAAAAGGAGTCCGAAGATGGAAATTTCACGATGCGATTTTCTACGGATTGCAGTCGCGACAGGCACCGGCTCGGCGCTCAGCGGCCGCATCGGTTCACGTGCTAACTTAGGCTGTCGGTCGCGCGCCCAAGAGCTCCACCTCAAGCGAGCTAAGATCACCCTGGTGTTTGTCCCCTACTGCTATGCATCCCTACCGGGGTATGCTGATCGTCGATCTTGTCGATCTAACCGCTTCCGACATATGCTGATCCCAAATCGCCAATGTCCAAGCCGTGGTCCCCCAGGTGGCTAGGCTCCTGGGGGTTACTTACTGCCCAGTCTGTTGAACGAATGCAAAATGGCCGGCGCAGGGCACGCCATCTGATGACGCCAATGCCGAGACACCGGAATCCAAAAATGATCGATGAGCAGAACTCCGCAGTAGTTCTTCCTGGCAGCAAAAGTAATCAAGGCATCAGGCAAGGCTTGATTCAGCCTCATATGATGGAGCCTGAATATTGGAATTAGAGATATGGGAGAACCATACGCTATAAGCCAACTGAACGGACTGAGGGATAGTAATGACAATCACATATGACGCGATCATCATCGGCACGGGACAGGCGGGGCCGCCGCTTGCGGTCCGGCTGGCGGGCGCAGGAATGAAAGTAGCGATCATCGAACGCAAACGCTTCGGCGGTACCTGTGTCAACAACGGATGCATCCCGACAAAGACGTTAATCGCCAGCGCTCGCGCAGTTCATATCGCGCGCCGCGCCGCTGAGTACGGCGTAACGATCTCTGGCTCAATCAGTGTTGATATGAAGAAGGTCAAACAGCGCAAAGACGCTGTCGTGCGCGACTCCGCCGAAGG
>QHOF01000054.1:2147-14178 GCA_003219335.1 Verrucomicrobiota bacterium
TCGGAGCGCGCGCTCACGTTCCGCCGATGCCCGGCCTCGACCAGGTGCGCTATCTCACCAACTCAAGCATGATGGATGTAGATTACCTGCCGGAGCACCTGATAATCGTCGGCGGCAGTTATGTGGGGTTGGAGTTTGGTCAGATGTATCGCCGCTTCGGCAGTCGGGTCACGATCGTCGAGATGGGGCCGCGGCTGATTCAACGCGAAGACGAAGACGTTTCGGAAGCCATCAAAGAAATCCTCGAGAATGAAGGCATCAATATCCGACTTAACGCTGAATGCATCACTGCAGCAAAAGACGGTGCCAAAATTGCTATCAATCTCGAATGCAGTAGCAACGACAAGACAGTCATCGGCTCGGATTTGCTTCTCGCGGTCGGCCGCGTGCCGAACACGGCTGACCTCGGTCTGGAAAACACCGGCGTCACAGTGAATCAGCGCGGTTATATCCAGGTGGATGGTCAGCTCCAGACCAACGTGCCTGGCATCTATGCTCTGGGCGATTGTAACGGGCGAGGAGCTTTCACGCACACTTCATACAACGACTACGAGATCGTTGCCGCCAATCTGTTGAACCACGACCCGCGGTGCGTGAACGACCGCATAACGGCCTATGCGCTTTACACCGATCCGCCGTTAGGACGAGCCGGAATGACGCAAGCCGAAGTGCGAAAGTCCGGGCGGAAAGCTTTGCTTGGGAAACGCCCGATGACGCGCGTTGGCCGCGCGGTGGAGAAAGGCGAGACACAAGGATTTATGAAAATCCTGGTGGANNNTGAGACGAAGGAGGTTCTCGGAGCGTCGCTCCTGGGCATCGAATGCGATGAAGTGATTCATTCAATTCTGGACGTGATGTACGCCAAAGCGCCTTATACGGTGATCCAGCGCGCTATGCACATTCATCCCACTGTCAGCGAGTTGATACCGACCATCCTTGGCGAGCTCAAGCCGTTGGGCGTATAAATAGCTAAGCCGTTGGTTAGACTAAGAAGGGGAAAAGGCCATGAGCGCCACTACGGTCGGAGACGAACCAGTTTCTGAAGAGACACTTGCGGACAGTTTTCCTGCAAGCGACCCGCCTTCGTGGACATTGGGCCGCGATCGGTATCACAAAGCCAAAGAGCCAGATACCGCAATCATCGAAACAGCAAAAACCAATAACAAGGAGGAGTCTACTATGAATCCAAACATTGGCCTTTCTGAGGAGCAGCGTGCCGGTGTTGTGAAGATCTTAAATGCGTTGCTGTCGGACGAATATTGTCTATATACAAAAACCCGGAACTACCATTGGAACGTGACCGGACCGCAATTCAACGACCTGCACAAGTCTTTTGAAGAGCAATATACCGAGCTCAATCAAATCGTCGATGACGTTGCCGAAAGGGCGCGGTCGCTTGCCGGATGGGCATTCGGGACTCTGACCGAATTTTCACAGCACACCAGACTAACGGAACACCCCGGCAGTATCCCAAAGCGCGAGAGATGATTGCCAACCTTCTAGCTGACCATGAGGCGCTGATTCGGCAACTGCGCACCGATCTGGAGACGTGCGCTGATAAGTATCGCGACATCGGCACAAACGATTTCCTGACCGGATTAATGGAAAAGCATGAAAAGATGGCGTGGAGTTAAGAGCATTTTTGCAGGGCGAGTCAGTTTAGCCCATGTGACAGTGGAAAAACGGAGGAGAGTTGATCTCTTTGGATTGAAAATAGCGCCTAAGAAAAACGAGCGGTAAGCGCAGGTCACAGTTACCAGTGCGATTCTAAAAAGAACAGGGAGGGATGATCTATGGTCAAAAGTGAGTCGTATCAAGCCAAGCAGTTCAACCTTAGCGGGCTTCATGGCATCTCCGATCAAACTCTCGAAATGCACTTTAAACTCTACGAGGGCTACGTTAAAGAAAGCAACCGGCTGACAGAAAAGATCTGGGATTTCCTAAAAGACGGGCATGTCGATCAGGAGGAGATGCCGGCTTATTCAGAACTCACCCGCCGTCTCGGTTTCGAATACAACGGCATGGTGCTGCATGAATACTATTTTGGCAACATGACTAAAGGAGGCTCGCATGATCCAGGCAAGGAGTCTGCTTTCTATAAAACAGCCGAGGCGGGCTTCGGTAGCTATAATATCTGGAAAGCCGACTTTGTAAGTATCGGTAAAATGCGCGGCGTGGGCTGGGCGATATGCTTTCAAGATCCAAAACGTGGGCGACTTACCAATCACTGGGTAACGCTACACGAAATGGGCAATGTCGCCGGATTTGAACCGGTGCTCGTGATGGACGTATGGGAACACGCATTCCTGCTCGACTATAAACCCGCTGAACGCCCAAAATACATTGAAGCTTTTTTCGCAAACATTGACTGGAACATAGTCGAGAACCGTCTTACAGCCGATCCTGGGAAGCCATGAATTCCTGCTTGAACGCGTGGAACGGATCGTGGTGCTGAACAGTGACAGGTCACTACTGGAAGAAGAGGAGCATCGGTACGATGCAGGCGGGGCGATTCACGTGGTTGTGGACGAAGCCAAACTAACCCTCAATCAATTCTTGCGGCAGGCGGCCATCGAGTTGCGTGGAGTGAGACTCAATCGCGCCGATTGGAGCGAGGACTCGCATTCACTTGCCTTCACATTGCGAAGCCTGCGCGGACGTTTTCTCATTCACGGGATGCTCAACGCCTACTGGGAACCATTGACATTCGAGTTGCCGCCCCGGGCCGCAGAAACCCAAGAACGCTGGCGGCGCTGGATTGACACCGCGCTTCAGTCACCCGACGATATCCGCAGATTGGATGAGTCAGCTCTAATCGAACAATCGACTTATGTGGTCCAACCGCGCAGTTTAGTCTTTCTCGCGATGTGCCTTCAAAGCGCGCGCGAAACCGTTTCGGACGCGCGGCGATGAAAATAGAAGATCTCAGAACGGCAGATCTACTCCGCGACGTCTGGCGCGCGCGCCCACGACAGGGGAAGATGACTATGCAGAGCCAGCAAGTCTACCTCAGCCGGCACGGAAAACGGAATGGAGTCTAAGCGGCCGACACACCGGAAATAGGAAACCTTCGCGCTGGTTTTTGACCAGCCCGCTTCAGCGTGCCGGAACACTTGCGAATTAGCGGGTTTCGGCGAGCGCGCTGAAATCGATCATGATCTGATGGAATGGAGCTACGGTGACTACGAAAGGCCTGACGCCGAAACAGAGTGCTTGGTTTGCATTTTCGCGACCGGCTCTGCCGGCCCGGTCGAATTGAAAGGAGAATACTATGGCGGAAACATTATCCAGGGAACAGTTGAAGCTTATGGATGCCTACTGGCGTGCGGCGAACTATTTATCGGTGGGCCAGATTTACCTTTACGATAATCCGCTGTTGAAAAAACCCCTCAGCAAAGAGCACATCAAGCCGAGATTGCTCGGCCACTGGGGAACGACACCCGGTCTGAATTTTATCTACGTGCACCTCAACCGGGTCATTAAGGCGCGCGATCTCGATATGATTTACATTACCGGCCCGGGGCATGGCGGGCCAGGTCTGGTCGCGAACGCTTACCTGGAGGGAACCTACAGCGAAATTTATCCTAACATCTCGCCAGACGAAGAAGGCATGAAAAAACTGTTCAAGCAGTTCTCGTTTCCCGGCGGCATCCCCAGCCACGTCGCGCCCGAAACTCCGGGGTCGATCAATGAGGGCGGTGAATTGGGTTATTCGTTATCCCACGCCTATGGTGCGGCGTTCGACAACCCCGATCTGATCGTGGCGTGCGTGATCGGCGACGGCGAAGCCGAAACCGGAGCGCTGGCGACCAGCTGGCATTCGAACAAGTTTTTGAACCCTGCTACCGACGGCGCGGTGCTGCCGATCTTACACCTCAACGGTTACAAGATCGCGAACCCTACCGTGCTGGCGCGCATCAGTCATGAAGAGTTGGAGCAACTGCTTCGCGGCTACGGCTACACTCCTTATTTCGTGGAGGGCCATGAACCGGAAAAGATGCATCAGCTTATGGCGGCCACCCTCGATCGCGTTATTGATGAGATCAAGCGAATTCAGAACGATGCAAGAAGCGGCAAGAAGGGAGCGGACCGGCCGCGATGGCCCATGATCGTGTTGCGCAGCCCAAAGGGCTGGACTTGCCCAAAGGAGATCGACGGCAAGCGCACTGAAGATTATTGGCGCTCCCATCAGGTGCCCATGGCGGAGATGCATAGCAATCCGGCGCACGTACAAATTCTCGAAGGGTGGATGAAGAGCTACAAGCCCGAAGAGCTTTTCGATCAAGACGGCCGGCTAAGGGCTGAGTTGGCCGAGCTTCCACCCAAAGGTGCGCGGATGAGCGCCAACCCACATACGAACGGCGGTCTCTTGCTCAAGGAACTCCGCTTGCCGGATTTTCGCGATTACGCCGTCGAAGTGCCGAGCCCCGGAGCCGTGAATGCCGAGGCGACGCGCGTGATGGGACGATTCCTGCGCGACGTGATGAAACTTAGTTTGCCGAACAAAAATTTTCGCCTCTTCAGTCCGGACGAGAACAATTCGAATCGATGGCAGGACGTGCTCGAAATTACCAACCGCGCCTGGATGGCGGAGCGCTTCGACTATGATGATAAGCTTGCGCCGGACGGCCGGGTCATGGAGATGCTGAGCGAGCATCAGTGCCAGGGATGGCTGGAAGGGTACCTCCTGACAGGCCGGCATGGTTTCTTCTCCTGTTACGAAGCTTTCATTCACATCATCGATTCAATGTTTAACCAGCACGCCAAGTGGTTAAAGGTATGCAACGACATCCTTTGGCGCAGGCCCGTCGCCTCGCTTAACTATCTGCTCTCCTCGCACGTGTGGCGGCAGGATCATAACGGTTTTAGCCATCAGGATCCTGGCTTCATCGATCACGTTGTAAACAAGAAAGCCGAGGTCGTGCGCGTATATCTCCCGCCGGACGCCAACTGTCTGCTTTCGGTGACGGATCACTGTCTCCGTAGCCGCAATTATGTGAATGTTATTGTTGCCGGTAAACAGCCGGCTCCCCAGTGGCTTAATATGGACCAGGCCATAAAGCACTGCACCGCCGGGATCGGCATCTGGGAGTGGGCAAGCAATGATCGCGGCAGCGAGCCGGATGTGGTCATGACTTGCTGCGGTGATGTGCCGACGCTGGAAACGTTGGCGGCGGTGGACCTGCTGCGCCGACATGTGCCCGAACTGAAGGTTAGGGTGATCAACGTCGTCGACTTGATGACGTTGCAATCGCCACACGAGCACCCGCACGGCTTGAGCGACAGCGATTTCGACGCGCTATTCACGAAAAACAAGCCAATCATTTTTGCTTTTCATGGCTATCCGTGGCTAATCCATCGGCTGACGTACCGGCGCACTAACCATGACAATCTCCACGTACGCGGCTACAAAGAAGAAGGAACGACCACCACGCCCTTCGACATGTGCGTGCTCAACGATCTGGACCGCTTCCATTTGGTGCAAGACGTGATTGACCGGCTGCCTCAACTGGGGGCGCGGGCGGCCTACGCTAAGCAAGCGATCCGCGACGCGCTCATCGATCACAAGGAATACATCTACGAGCATGGCGAGGACGCCCCGGAGATCAGTGGCTGGACATGGGGACACAAACAACCATCCGCACGTCTGGAATCCACGGAAAGCGACAATATCGATGCAGGCGTCGAAACGCCTATTCGAAATTAATCATCTGCGCGAATGCGGTAAACTCGAACCGGTTGCTCGGAGAAGTCCATCGATCAAGTTGCCAGATTGCTCGGGCGCTGCGCGGACGGGAAGTCGTAGAGACGGCATTATCGCCGTGCACGACGTAGAAGCGGTATTGAGAATTCGCGATCAAGTGCCATGAACATGATCGCGCGGCGCATCCGATCTGGTGCGCTGTCGCCTGAAAAAAGAATAAAAATAAAGGAGGGTGCCAGGATGAGAGCAATTATTTTTCTTATCACTGCAACATTATTCAGCTCGTGCGTTACGACTTCTCCGCGCCATGCAACGTAGTCAGATTTCGATCAAGCCGCGGCGATTATTGAACGCTTCGAAGCGATCCCGGAGAAAAGGATTCCGCCCGCGGTCATGCGCGCTGCGAAAGGCTTGGCGATTCTTACCGTCACGAAGGCCGGATTTATCGGTAGTGTCAGGGGCGGCATTGGAGTTGTCGTTGCGCGGACGGAAAAAGGTTGGAGCGGTCCCTCGGCAATCGGTACGGGAGGGCTTGGAGTCGGTTTTCAGGCTGGAGCCGAGATCTCCGAGTTCGTCACTGTCCTCAACACTCCGGCTGCTGTGGAGGCTTTCGCGAAACAGGGCAACGTCACGCTTGGCGGCAACCTGAGTGTAGCGGCGGGTCCTATCGGACGCGCGGCCGAGGCCGGCGTGGGCTTGCAGGCCGCGGTCTATACTTATAGCCGGAGCGAAGGACTTTTTGCCGGCGTTTCCCTCGAAGGCACAGGCATCGGCACGCGAGATGACGCCAACACAGCATACTACGGTAGGCCGGTCGCAGCGGGAGACATTCTTGCGGGCAAGGTAGAGCCGCCGGCTGGAGCGCAGAGCTTACTCGCCGAACTGTCCAAATATTGAGAGCAAGCGGCATGGTGTGGGACGGGCGCAGTGTCATCCCTTTATTCGTCGTTGCATTGGGATACTGAATCTTTCCTACACCGACCGATCCCGTCACAATCGATGCTGTCTCGAACGCGCAATCCCGAATCCAACCGCGTAGCACGCGGAATAATGCCACAGCAGTCTACTTCTACTGGACAATATCGAATATTCGGCGTGGAAGCGAGGTTACTCACTATCACGCGGGTGCGACCTTCGAGTGGTCGTCCATACAACAAGCTTGCTTAAGTCGCGCAGCCAAAGCACTGAGCTCCCCACCGTCGCACAACGCAACCAATCGCCTGCGCTCAAACTTACGGTCGAAAACGCCTGCTGCAGAAACGGGACGTAAATCACCGCCGCTTGCAACAAGAGCGACAACAGAACCGCTCCCCATAGCCACTTGTTGGAGAACAGCCCGATGAATGCGCTCCGTTCATCGAAACGCGCATTGAAGGCGTTGAAGAGCGAGAAGAACACCAGAGTAGTAAAGGCCATCGTCTGCGCATAGCGCATATTGCCGGAGCCCTCGATCAGACAGTGCCCGCATCGATCCCCTTGTTTTCTGTATCTCAAAATTTACGATGAAGGGGTGTTCAGTGATAGAAAGATCCATGCGAAGCCACTGCCCGGTTTGGATCTTTCATAGATCAGGAGGGGACGATGTTTACCCGCATACTAGTGCCGCTAGACGGATCGGCTATCGCGGAAAAGGCTCTGCCCCACGCTCGTGCTCTAGGGCGAACCCTGGAAATACCAATAACCCTCATAACGGTCATCGAGACAGCAGCGCACTTTTCTACAAAAAAAGCGTATCTCGATACCCTCATAGAAGGTGGTGTGAGAAATAGCGAGGAATACCTCAAAAAAATTTCCAAGACATTCTCCGGCGCCGCCGTCCAATACAGGGTGGAAAAAGGCAGAGCCGAAGACGCTATTATCATGAACGNNNNTGCGCCGGATAATGGAACGCTTATCACGATGGCGACCCATGGCCGTTCCGGACTTCACCGCTGGCTACTCGGGAGCATCACCGAGAAAGTAGTGCGTGGAGCAAATAACGCGGTTCTTGTGGTGAGAGCGAACGAAGAAACCAGTTCAGAGGGTGAAGCGGCTCCGGGTTCGATCATTGTCCCTCTCGATGGCTCGACCCAGGCCGAATCCGTTCTCTTGTATGTCGTCGAGTTGGCAAAAGCTTTCCATGCTAAAGTCACGCTCTTACGGTCGTACAGCCTAAAACAGATCATCTTCAGCTTCGAGCAATATCATCCCGATCTGGATGAACTCAAGGGAGAATTGAGATGGGAAGCCATGAGTTACCTGGATGAAAAGGTGGCGGAACTGAAGAGTCGCGGTCTGGTCGAGGTGTTCTCTTCCGTCACGGAAGGAGACGCTGCGGAAACAATTATCGAAATGGGCAAAGGAGCACCGAACACGCTGATTGTAATGTCTCCCCACAGCGGCTCGATTATCAAGCATTGGGTACTTGGAAGTGTCACAGAGAAAGTGCTCCGTCACGCGAACAACTCGGTATTGACGATTCCAACCTGATCCCGTGTGGCGAACCGCGTTAGAGACGCTCGACTGATTAGGTGTATTGATTCGCCGCAGAGTAGAAAGTCAAGAGTTCCCCGAAAGCCGACGAGTGCGAAAACTAATCAATTTTTTGTGCATCCTTCTGGCTTACAGATTCAATTGAATTCGTGTCACTGAAAGTGGGGCGTACAATGCGCCAATCTGAACGTTAGACCATCGGGTTTACGCCGATTAAGCGCTCGAGGGCGGCAAGATAACAAACCTCATGACTGCGACGGGGGAATTTTTAGCAGCGCACCGAAAGATACTTCCTATGTCTGGAAAAATTCACCACTACCTTGCCGGAGATCACCAGCGTCTCGATGCCTTGCTCGAACGCACCATCTCCGAACCGCAGAATATCGACGCCGCGGCTTACGCCCAATTTCGCGCGGGTCTACTAAAACATATCGCGATGGAGGAAAAGGTTCTTCTGCCCGCAGCTCAAAAGGCGCGCGGCGACCCGCTTCCGATTGCGCCCAGGCTACGGCTCGACCACGGTGCGCTGGTTGCGCTGCTCGTACCATCGCCGACCGCGCCGATTGTTGCGGCCATTCGCGCAATTTTGAAGGCCCATAACCCAATCGAAGAGGATCCCGGCGGGGTCTACGATCAGTGCGAGACGTTGGCCGGAGCCGAGGCTGATCAGATTTTGCGCCAGTTGCAGAATCATCCCGAAGTGAGGGTATTGCCGCACGTCGACAATCCGTTTGTAATGGAAACCGCTCGAAGGGCGGTGGCGAGAGCGGGTTACGACCTGGAAGTTTGATCTTAATCGCGCGGATCGCCGGTCGTTTAAGTTGGTCGCGAGCTGGAGAAATCGAAAAGACAGGCGCCTGTAGGGCTGCCTGCAAAATGACGTTGTTGACTAGCTAGAACTAGTACCTGTTGTACGCTCTAACTCTTATGAGTTGTCACCGCCGTATGCATTGCTCGCGTCTGGTTGAGCACGCGGCTGAGGGCCAGCCGCTGACGTTTGCTAAGGCGCAGCGCGTGTTTGCGAAGCCGCCGGGGCCAGTCCCGTCGCCACGCATCCGAGGTCCTGTCGGCTGCATACCTTATGCGAACCGGCATCGCGGCGAGTCGATCAGACAGCCGCGCTTCGGCACGTATGCCAATGTTTCATCGAACGCCTTCGAAATTGCGGACCGAAATCGCCAAATTGAGTGTCCTGGCCGTGGATCAGGCTTTCAACTCTGCCACGCCAAGTAGTCCAGATTAGTCTTGGCTAAGTATGCAAGAGCCTGGATTCCCGCCCTACTCGCGAATAACAGAAAAACGAGTCGATTTATACTGTAGTGTCACTAAAGTTCGCTCGATAACTTAAGCGTGATTTGAGGACAATATGGTCTCATCATGAAGCACCGACAGGACGCGAAGGCTTGGGAGCTAGGGGCGCGGCATGTCGTCCCCTAGAAGCTTCATGATCTTCGTGGTGAAGGTCCTGTCCAATCTAATTGCGACAGTTAGACCCCCTCCGCCTTGGAAGCATCGATTGCTCAATTTGCGACAATACGGGTAGCAACCCTCCGGCTTCTCATCCGCGTAATCACCTTGGTCAATTCGCGCAGCCACAGAACCGAACTCGCGACGCCGGCACAAAAGAGCCAATCGCCTGCGCTCAGGCTTACCGTAGAAAACGCCTGCTGCAGAAAGGGGATGTAAATCACGGCCGCTTGCAACACGAGCGACAACAGGACGGCTCCCCAAAGCCACTTGTTAGAGAACAACCCGACGAATGCGCTCCGCTCATCGGAACGCGCGTTGAAGACGGTGAAGAGCGAGAAAAACACTAGAGTGGTAAAGGCCATCGTCTGCGCGTAACGCATATTGCCGGAGCCTTCGATCAGACCGCCCGTCAAGCTCGCATCGAGCACGAGCAAGGTTCCCACCGCCATGATCGCGCCGACGAGCAAGATACCCCACCACATGCCGCGTGTAATCACCCCTTCAGTTCGGGAGCGCGGCGGCCCCTTCATCACGGCCGGGTCCGCCGGATCCACGCCTAGCGCGAGCGCGGGCGCGCCGTCGGTCACGAGATTGATCCAAAGGATTTGCGTTGCCAGTAGTGGCAGCACTACGGCGCTATCACGTTGTGCCGTCAGCCCGATCACGTCAGCCAGCAGCACCCCGAAGAACATTGTCATGACTTCGCCGATGTTCGACGAAAGCAAATAGCGCAAAAATTTCCTGATGTTCGAAAAAATCGCGCGGCCCTCTTCCACCGCCGCGACAATGGTCGCAAAGTTATCATCCGCCAGCACCATGTCGGCGGCTTGTTTGGAAACGTCCGTTCCGGTAATGCCCATGGCCACGCCAATATCGGCGGTCTTCAAAGCGGGCGCGTCGTTCACTCCGTCCCCGGTCATCGCCACAATTGCCCCTTTACGCTGCAACGCTTTCACGATCCGTAGTTTGTGTTCAGGGTTGACGCGCGCATAGACCGACACTTCTTGGACCGTCCGGTCGAGCGTTTCCTCCGGCATCCTCGCGAGCTCCGCACCCGTAACGGCTCGCCCGTTTTCAATGATGCCGAGCTCAGCCGCAATGACTGCGGCGGTTTTAGGATGATCGCCGGTAATCATCATCGGGCGGATGCCAGCGCTCTTCGCGCGGGCGACGGCTTCTTTCGCTTCCTCGCGCGGAGGATCGATCATGCCGATCAAACCCGCGAATACGAGATCTCGCTCGACGCGCTCATCGACTTCACCACCTTCGAATGCGCCCGCCGGCAACGCGCGGAAGGCGACGCCGAGCGTGCGCAGCGCTTCGCCGGCCAGTGCTTCGTTGCTCCGCAAGATTTCCGCCCGACGCTCCGGCGTCAGAGCACGGCTCTCTTCTCCGACCAGCTCCTGCGAACAACGCGCGAGCAATATATCCGGCGCGCCCTTGGTAAAGACGAGCAGGCGCTCCTGCCTTTGCGCATCCGTATGAATCGTGGTCATCAACTTGCGCTCGGAGGAGAAAGGAACTTCGCCAACGCGCTCGAAACGCGCATCGAGCGCTTCATCCTCCAGCCCGGCTTTGCGCGCCGCGACGACGAGCGCGCCTTCGGTCGGGTCGCCCTGCACCGTCCAGCGCCCCTCGCGCTCGTGCAACTCGGCATTGTTAGCGCGGTCGCCGATGGCGAGCGCGCGCTCCAACTCGATCCGGAGAGCGCCATCGATCGCTCCCTGCTCCTCACCGGCAATCGCTCCCGCCATGTCTCGATGCACTTCGCCCGCGGGAGCGTAGCCCGTGCCGCTCAAGCTCACCTGCCCACTCGCGGTCGCGACCACTCGCACCGTCATCTCGTTCTTCGTCAAGGTGCCGGTCTTATCCGAGGCGATCACATTTGCCGAACCGAGCGTTTCCACCGCCGCGAGATGGCGCACGATCGCGTTCCGCTTCGCCATACGCTGAACGCCGAGGGCGAGCACGGCTGTCACCACCGCCGGCAAACCTTCCGGGACCGCGGCCACGGCAAGCGCCACGCCTAGAATGAGCACGTCGAAAATTGCCGAGAAACCACTCACATGTTCGACGAGAATGATCGTCGCGATCATCACGACGGCGATCGCGACTACGATGATGCCCAGTAGTTTGCCGACGCGATCGAGCTCCTGTTGCAGTGGCGTGGTTTCTTCCGGAGCTTCTTTCAGCATCCCGGCGATCCGTCCCATTTCGCTTTGCATCCCTGTCGCCACGACCACTGCTTTGCCGTGCCCATAGGTTGCTGCCGTGCCGCTGAAGATCATGTTGCCGCGGTCGCCGAGTCCGGCCTCCTCGGCGATCGGGGCGATGTCCTTCGACACCGGCAGGCTCTCGCCGGTGAGGGCTGCCTCCGCAGTCTGT
>QHOF01000054.1:14473-15629 GCA_003219335.1 Verrucomicrobiota bacterium
GGAACTTCCTCCAGGCGGGCACCGGCTTTTCCGCAGCCAGCTCGTTCCTGCCATACTTTTCGAGCCGGGCCTGCGCCTCCGCCTTGCTCAGGCCGAAGGCCGCGTCCGTATCAAGCACAGCCAATACTTGGTCGACCGGCTGCTGATAGGGGGCCGTGCTATTATCGTTAGAACGTTGCGCGGAAGTCATAGATTTTTCAGTCACGGTTATAAGAAGGTCTCACCACGAGGCGCACGAAGGTCACGAAGGTTTTAGGAGTGTAGGGCACGGCATGCCATGGCCCTACAGCTTGAAAACACGCGCGCTGCCGCCGGAAACCTCGTAAACCTCGTGCTTGAAGCCCAAACGAATCGGGGCGATGCCGGGTTCGCGGCATCGTACGGTGAGCGCGTCGCGGGTGAGCCGCAGCACATCGCCGGTTATTTCAATTCCCGTGGATACGCGCTGCACGAGATCGACGGTTCCCGCCATCGCGCCGAGATGAACGCCCTCCGCTGTGGTGCCTTGCTGGATGTCGCTAACGTCGCTCTGCAGAGCCTCCGCGAAGTACCGCATCGCGCGCGGCCGGTCCGAGCGCGCCAGAACCCAGGCATGGACCACGCGTGACAACGTGGAGCCATGAGACGAGCGTGCGTCATAATACGCGACGTTGCGCGGAATAGTCTCGTATTCGAAAGGATAGCCCAGGCGCTCAAACAACGCGCCAAGCTCCTCGGCAGAAAAGAGATAGAATAACATCAGCACGTCGGCCTGCTTCGAGAGTTTGTAACGGTTCGCGCTATCATTTTCGGCCTCGAGAATAAGCTCGAGTCGCTGGATATTACCGTAGCGCCTGCGGTAAGCCTCCCAATCGAGCTCGGCGAGGTCTTCATAGCCTTCGAACTGGCTGATTATGCCGTCGCCGTGAAACGGCACGAACATCTTGCGGCTGATCTCATCCCACCGCTGGAACTCCTGCGCCGACAAACCCAAGCGTGCCGTGAGCTCGGCGCGTCGTATGTCGGAAAGAAGGGCGAGCACATCCAGCGCTCGCCACAGTACCCACACCGCCATGATATTGGTGTAGGCGTTGTTGTTGAGACCGGGTGTCGCGGAACCCGGATAACTCTCGTGAAACTCGTCAGGGCCCATCACGCCGCGAATCTCATAGCGCCC
>QHOF01000054.1:15645-17174 GCA_003219335.1 Verrucomicrobiota bacterium
GAAACTGGCAATGCTCGACCAGAAGCGCGCGATCTCTAGAATCAACTCGGCGCCGTAGAACTGCAGAAACTCGAGGTCGTACGTGACCTGGAAGTACTGCCACACATTCCAGGCGATGGCGCTTCCCACGTGACGCTGCAGGTAGGTATTGTCAGGCACCCACCGTTGCGAGCGCGGGTTCAGGTTGAGTTCTTGCGTTTCCTCCTGACCATCGCTGCCGCTTTGCCACGGAAACATGGCTCCCTGAAATCCTGCGCTTCTGGCCGCGGCGCGCGCTTCATCGAGGCGCCGGTAGCGGTAGAGCAAAAGCGAGCGGGTGATTTCGGGCGTCCGATAATTGAGAAACGGAAAAATGAAGAGCTCATCCCAGAAGATGTGGCCCTGGTAGGCCTCGCCGGTCCAGCCGCGCGCAGGCACGCCGATATCGAGTCCGATGGAGTTAGGCGAAACCGCCTGCAGCAGGTGAAACATGTTCAAGCGAAGCAGCATCGGGCCGTTCAGCTTGAACCCTTGGTCGGCCGGCCGAATATGCACGTCGAAACGGCGCCACAAGTGCTTCCACTCAAGAACATGATCTGCCATCATCGCGTCAAAGCGGCCCGCTCGTGCGATGGCCTTGCGAGCCGCCAACCCGCATTCTGAAACAGCCTGATCTCGCGAGGTATAAAAAGAGGCGAGCTTCTCCAGCACTACGGTCACGCCTTCCCGAAGGTCGATCACCATTTCCTGCCCGATGTATCCCGGTTCGTCGATGACCTGGCGCGGGTCCTCGCGAAATTGTCCGTCGGCGAACGCTCGGATTCGCGCCGCCTGCGCGACGTGAATATTCGACTGGCAGGTGCGTACCAGCATGTACACGCCGTCGTCGCCGACGACCTCGCCCGCCAACGCATCCAAATGCTTGTTGTTGAATTTGCGATAGAGCTTCGCGCCGGCATTAACTACGCGCCCATCGATGGCCGAACGCACGACGACGCTCCCGGACCAGTTCTCGGCGGTGAGCGCCAGCTCCAGCGCGCCGACGTGCATGTCGCTCATCGAGACCAGCCGTCGCTCCTTGATCGTAGTGCGGCGTGCCTGGCTGTCCTCAAAAGTTATGTTTCGAAACAGCATACCGCGCCGCAGATCGAGTTCCTGGCGGTACGACAGGATTTTGACCGTTCTCTCATCGAACCAGTCCTCATCGCCGATACGAAACTGGAACGCAAGCCAGTTCGGGAAATTGACGAGGTCCTCGTTCTCGACCACCCGGCCGGCAATATCAGTGCGCATGCGGTTGTAGCCGCAGGCGAAGTAGGTCCCTGGATAGTGACTGTCATCCGCCCGTGCCCAGGCTGCTGCCCCGCGCGTCGCGAAATAGCCATTGCCCAGAGCGCACAGGGCTTCGCGGATTCCCTCCCGCGCTGGATCGAACCCTTCATACACCAGCGACCACGCTGACGGCGGTTCCGCTGCGATTTTGATCTGGTCCAGGCTGGTCACCACCACATCGGCGCCGGCCTCGCGCAGCGCCTGCGATTGCCCGCTGC
>QHOF01000555.1:0-188 GCA_003219335.1 Verrucomicrobiota bacterium
CTCCTTCTCATATCGGCGGCGGTACCCGCCTTCGCTATAAATCCCGGGCCTCAACAAATCGGCTGGATCGGGACGTACGCGATAGACCAGCCCGCCGGGCTCACCTACTACCAGGTGAGCGCGGCCTTCCTGGGCACGCGTCGCAATCCCAACATTCTTTCAGGGGCGGGGCTGATCGCCCAGTGCAC
>QHOF01000555.1:395-888 GCA_003219335.1 Verrucomicrobiota bacterium
GAGCTCCAGGTGACCGGGAACTTCCTCGCGGTGGTGAGAAGCAGATAGAGAAAAAGAAACGGACAGAAAACGCATGAGTACAAAGTAGAACCCCTAAAAGACCATGAAAACAGCAATCAAATTTAAAACGGCAATCCTGCCAGTCCTCATTCCCCTTGTGCTCGCCTTCTTTGCGCTGTCATCCGCAACGCAAGCGGCACCGTCGCCGCCGTCACCCACAAACGTAAACGTCGTCAACACCCCGAACGTGAACGTCGTCAACACGACCGCCAGTCCGGTGCCAGTCCGCGATGTGGACAATCCCGCCAGGCAGCCCTTTCAAGCCGAGGCCGTGGGGGGGTTCGCTGACGGCGCTTCTACCACCGGTGACATAACCATAGGGGCAGTGCCCGCCGGGAAGCGGCTGGTCATCGAGTACGTTTCGGTATTTGGCACGATGCTGCCGGGCCAAAAGATGATACGTGCGTCAATACAGACGGAGGACGTTTCCATT
>QHOF01000555.1:955-2321 GCA_003219335.1 Verrucomicrobiota bacterium
TACTTCATCGCTAGCGAAAACTGGAGTGTTACCGGTAAAGTCCGCCCGAGCTTTCGCGGCACCGGTGAGCGCGATAGCTTCGCCGGAGCCAATCCAGACAGCGTTACATTCACAATCTCCGGATACCTTGTGGACTGCCCCGAGTGCGTCCCGTAACGCACTGTTTCCGCCGCATGAGTGGCTAGTGAGGTTCTTGCCGAGCTGCGATCGCAGAATCAAGAGGACAGATCATAAACCGAAAAAGAGAGCTGCCCGCGAATCTCGCCATCCGCCGTGGTGGACCCGCGCCGCGACTGGTTCTGAATGACCCGTAAACCGAATCTTCGTTTTCTTCGCCTGCTCAGCTTGCCCGCCGTGGTGGGCGAAAGCCTTCGGAGTTGCCTTCTGTAAAAGAATTTCGGAACAAGCGGGGCCCTACAACAAACGCGGCTGACACAGCCGCCACTACAATTGTGCGGGCTTGAGCGGTCGGGGCTGAGCGCCGATGATCTCACTCGTGGGAGCGGTGTCAGATTTTGACCGAATCACTTCATATGTCGCGGTCTGGCATGGCTATGATTCCGCCGTCAAGGCAGAGCTGTACTCGACTTGCCTCGGGACTTCCGATGGAACGTATCTTATCGATCCGATTCCTTTTGAACGCGAAGCGCTCTCTGAATTGATTGGTTCCAATTGTGTTGCAGGAATCATTGTGACGAATGGGAATCATCATCGCGCGTCTGCCAAATTCGCCGAGAAGTTTTCAGCGCCGCTGTTCGGACGAACCGAGGCATTGCGGAATATGGCGGCGCGCGAACTCAAAAGAGTTACCGATGGAGACGAGATTTCTGAGGAGTTGCGCGCAATCGGCATCGAAGGCGCAGGAGAGGGGGAAATTGCTCTGCACTACGCGGCAGATGGCGGGACATTCATCATCGGCGACGCGCTGATTAATTTTGAACCTTACGGATTCGCGTTCCTGCCTGAAAAATATTGCGCGAACCCAAAGGAAATGCGGCGGTCGTTGCGAAGGCTTTTGGATTACAAAGCCGAGCGCATTCTCTTCGCGCACGGCACACCTATTTTGTCGGGCGTGAGCCAAAAGTTGCGAGCTTTGCTGGACAGCGATCGTCGAATGCCCAGGTAAGACAGACGAACAGAAGGAAACGAAGGTAACGAAGATAATCTGTTTCCAATCAAAATTGAATCTTCGTTTTCTTCGTTGCCTTCTGTAAAGTCTCTGGAGATCACTTGTGAGACCGGTTCAAGACGGATCAATTGCTCGTTTTCTGCGGCTGATTCGTTTTTCGCACACAATCTTCGCATTGCCGTTTGCTCTGGGCGCGCTGGTTGTCGCGGCGAAGGGCTGGCCGTCGCTGAGAGTTCT